>CAXNFJ010000100.1:0-6791 GCA_964201165.1 Desulfomicrobium sp. | reverse complement strand
TGACCAGGGCTGCACTCGTGCCGAGGACCGTGCCCAAGGCCAGTCCCAGCAGGATCTCGGCCAGGGTCGTGCCCAGGTGGGACAGGAGCAGCGGAAACTTGTCGATCAGGGCGTGGCCGACGGGCAGCGGACCGGGCAGGATGTAGGGTGGAGCTCCGGTCAGGGTGACCAGAATCTGCCACAGGAGGAGGAAGCCTGCCGTCAGGATCAGGGGGCGCAGGACGTTCATGCCGCCTCCCCGTTCATGAGCCGTTTGAGCAGGCTTGCATACAGGCTGGTCACTTCCGGATTGCCGGCTTCGCGCGGAGGCGGACCGGCTGGCTCGATGGTTTCGAGTACCTGCACGGGCGCCCCGCCGAGGACGACGATGTTGTGCCCCAGGCGCAGCGCCTCCATGGGATCGTGGGTGACCAGCACCACGGTCGCACCCACGGTCAGGCGCGCGGCCAGGTTTTGCAGGCGCACGCGGGTCAGGGCGTCGAGGGCGGAGAAGGGCTCGTCCATGAGGATGATGGGCCGCTCTTCCATGAGCGTGCGCAGGAGCGCCCCGCGCTGGCGCATGCCCCCAGACAGTGCCGTGGGCAGCTTGTCCTCGTAGCCGGTCAAGCCCGCCTCCCGGATCAGGGTCAGCGCCTTGGCGCGTTTTTCGTGCGAAAGTTCGTCCCGAAGCCGCGCACCAAGCAGGACATTATCCAACAGCGTGAACCAGGGCAGGAGCAGGTCGTTCTGGCTCATCCAGGCCACTGTGCTGTCTGTTGTGGGCTCAAAACGAATCCGCCCCTTGAAATCAAGGTTCGGCGATCCGGCCATGAGTTTGAGTAGGGTCGACTTGCCGCATCCGCTCGGCCCCAGGATGCAGGTCGTGCGTCCGCCCTTCAGGGTCAGGGACAAATCCGCGAAAAGCGGTTGACCGGCGAAATCGAGGCACAGGCCCTCAAGGACGATGTCCGGGGCGGTCTGCATGGGCGTTGAGAGGTGCACGGCTACTCGAAGAACCGGTAGAAGTGGTGCACCGGCCCGTGGCCCCGGCCGATGACGTACGAGGCTCCGGCCCGGATGGCCCCGCTTATGTACTCCTTGGCGTGGCGCACGGCCGTCTCCACATCCTCGCCCCGGGCCAGGTTCGAGGCGATGGCCGAGGACAGGGTGCAGCCCGTGCCGTGATTGTTGCGGGTCGGGATGCGCACGCCCGGCAAGGTCACGACGCGGCCTTCGGGTCCGAGGTAGAGGGTGTCGTCGCTGTCGCCCGATTCCAGGTGCCCGCCTTTGACCAGCACATTCGCGCAGCCCATGGCCGCAAGCTCCGCCAGCGCCTCCATGGCCGCCGCCTGGGTGGCGATCTCCCGGCCCAGCAGCACCGAGGCTTCGGGCAGGTTGGGCGTGATGAGCGTGGCCAGGGGGATGAGTTCGCTTTTCAAGGCCTCGATGGCCTCGTCCTGCAAAAGCTTGTCCCCGCTCTGGGCGACCATGACCGGGTCGAGGACAACGGTCTTGACCCCGTGCCGGATCAGCCCCTGCGCCACGGCGCGGATCAGTTCAGGGGAAAAGAGCATGCCGATCTTGACCGCGTCGGCTCCGATGTCGCCGAGCACCGCGTCCATCTGCGCGGCCACGAAATCCACGGGCACGGCGTGGATGCCGGTCACGCCCAGGGTGTTCTGGGCGGTCAGGGCGGTGATCACGCTCGCCCCGTAGCAGCCGTGGGCCGCGATGGTCTTGAGGTCGGCCTGGATGCCGGCCCCGCCGCCGCTATCGGACCCGGCGATGGTCAATACCCGGTGATATGTGCGCTGGTTCATGGATGCTCCTTGGCTCGGCGAATGATGGTTTTGAGTTCCGCGGCTGCGCATTGCGGATCGGGCGCCGAGACTATGGCCGAGACCACGGCCAGCCCGTCACATCCGGCGCGGATGACCTCGGCCGCGTTGCCGGGCTTGACGCCGCCGATGCCGACCAGGGGCAGGGACACGGCCGAGCGGATGAGGGCGACGCCGTCAAGTCCCAGGGCCGGGGCCGTATCGGTCTTGGTCAGGGTGGAGAACACGGGGCTGATCCCGACATAGTCCGCGCCTTCGGCCTCGGCACGTACGGCGTCTTCCACGCATTCGGCCGAGATGCCGATCAGCATGGCGTGTCCGAGCACACGGCGGGCGTCGGCGATGCGCATGTCGGTCTGGCCCAGGTGCACGCCGTCCGCACCCACGGCCAGGGCTACGTCGAGGCGGTCGTTGATGATGAGCGGGATGCCGGTTCCGGCCAGCAGTTCTCGCACGGCCAGGGCCTCGGCCACGAACTGCCGCGTCGAGCAGTGCTTCTCGCGCAGCTGCACGCAGGTCACGCCCCCGCCCAGGGCGGCGCGGACGATGTCCACGGTGGCGCGACCCAGGGACAGGGCCCGGTCCGTGACCAGGTACAGGGACAGATCAGGCATGATGTTCCTCGCGGATGCGGCAGCCCTTGGCCAGGTCTTCGGGGGAGAGATTGTAGAGGGCGTCCAGAAGATGGATCTGGAAGGTGCCGGGACCGTCGGCCTTGGCTCCGGCCCGTTCTCCGGCCAGCCCGAAGAAGGCCAGGGCCGTGGCCGCGGCGGAGACGGGATCGGGGTCCACGGCGTGGAAGGCCCCGACCAGGGCCGTGCCCGTGACGTAGGGCATGAGCGCGTGCCCGCCTTCGACGATGAGCGTGCGATGGCCGTCGGTGACAATATCCGTGGGTCCGGTGATGGCCAGGGTCGTGCCCAGTTCGCGGGCCAGGAGTCCGGCGGCGCGGCCCGCGTCCTCGATGGAGTCGGTGGAATCTACGCCCTTGGTCGCGGAGCCCTGGCCGGCCAGGGACAGAATCTCAGAGGCGTTGCCGCGCACCACGCTGACCTTTGTCTGGGTCAGGATGGATTTCGCGGTTTCGGTGCGCAGCCGGGTCGCCCCGGAGCCGACAGGATCAAGGATAATGGGTTTGCCCAGGGCTGTGGCCTTGCGGCCGGCCTTGAGCATGGCCGCGACCCAGGCGTCGGTCAGGGTGCCGATGTTGAGCACCAGTGACCCGGCGTAGGAGACCATCTCTTCGACTTCGTTCTCGGCATGGGCCATGACCGGGGACGCGCCGCAGGCCAAGAGCGCGTTGGCGGTGTAGTTCATGACCACGAAATTGGTGATGTTGTGGATCAGGGGCTTGGAACGCCTGATGGCGTGCAGATTTTCAGCTGCTTTTTGGGACAGATCGGACATGAGGCACCTCACACGAAGAGTTGTGGAGGCAGCGGAGGCGAGGAATAGTTTGCCGGCGATTGCGGCCAGTCTTGCACTTCCCTTCGCTGGCATGACCCAGATCAGGTTCAACGGGTATTATCTCAGGCTCCTCGCCACCCCTGCAAAAACTGTTTTCTGGCTAGGACAAGCGGGGGGAGGTGTCAAGGCGGGACGGGCAAACGAGTTGCTGTGTCGAGGCAATGGAGTTTTTGAAATTCCGCTGTTTTTCCTCACACCCCTACGACGCAATTCCGTCCTGCCGCCTTGGCCCTGTACAGGGCCACGTCGGCGCGCAACAGGGTCGTGTCGATGTTCTCGCCGGGGCGATGGAGCGTGTAGCCGATGCTGATCGTCGGTCCGGGGATGTTTTCATTGATTCGCGGCGCTTCCTCCACGGCCCGGCGCATGCGGTCCGCCACCTTGGGCGCGCCATCGCTTTCGCAATTCGGGAAAAGGAGCAGGAATTCCTCTCCGCCCCAGCGCGCGCACTGGTCGTATTCGCGCAGGGAAAGCTCCAGGGCGCGGGCCACGGCCTGCAGAACACGGTCCCCAGCCGCGTGTCCGAAATTGTCGTTCACCGCCTTGAAATGATCAACGTCCGCGATCATGACCGTGAAACCGGATTCGGGATTTCGCGCGGCCTGGCACGCGGCCTCCTCCAGCCGGCAGGTCATGTAGCGACGGTTGGGCAGATTGGTCAGGGAGTCGTAGCTGGAGGCGTGCTCCAGGCGCTCTTTGAGCTGATGCAGCATGATCTGGTACTGGTCGCTGATGCGCACGATCTTTTCCAGTTGCCGGACTTTGCGCTCATACTTGGCCAGGTAGTCCCGGGTGCGCTCGCGCTCGACGGCCTGAAAGCGGTCCGCGATGTGGGTCAGCCGGTCCAGCAGCCGTTGCTGGTCTGTGCAGCGCTGGGAAAGCTCCCGCACGACGTCCTGCCATCCGTCCGGGGGAGTGTCCGCGGTGAGGAGGGTTTCGATCCGCCTTTCCAGGCTGTCGTCGAGTGGACGTGGCTGCTGTGTTGTCATGGCTTCGGGGCGATGATGAACGGGAAGGTGCAGTCTTCCTTGAACTCTTCGGCCAGTTCGCCGACGCGTTCGTTTTCGGGGTCGTAGCTCCAGAGTACATTCACGGAGCGGCCATTCTGATGCGCCTCTTCCAGGCTGTCGAAGATGTCCATCATGGCCCGGATGCTGCTCGTGTTCAGGTAGACCAGTTCCAGCTCAAAGGTCAGGGGCCGGTCGTCCGCCTTCAGGAAGGCTTCGATCCAGTCGATGATGGGCTCGAAGAATTCAAAGGGATTTTCCGGGTAGGAATCTCCGGCCATGACGACACGTCCCTCTTTGTCGTTCGTGCGCACCGTGGGCGTGTTGGGCGTATGGGTAAGGTCAAGATCGTGCATTATATTCTCGTATATTGCGAACCGGTTATCATAATACGACACGCAGGCTCAAAAAGCTGCGCGTTTCGTCCATGTCGCGCACGGTGGCAACCAGAGGGCGTGAGGCCTTACGGGCCATGTCGATGAGTCCGAGGCCCGCGCTGCCGTTCAAATTCTCGTGCGGTTGACGCAGCTGGGTCTTGAAGAGGGCCTTGAGTCCGGCCTGATCCACGGCAGCCAGATCATCCATGCGCCGCACCAGCGCCCGGCCGTCATCGGGGGTGACGACATTGCCCGCGCTGACCACGTAATGTCCGTCCTCACGGGAGACGACAATGGCCGCGCTGGCCGCGCCCGCCAAGTCCGGATGCTGATCGGCGTAGCGGCGGATGTTCTGGGTCATTTCAATGTACACGGAGAAAATGTCGGCTACGGCGCAGGGGGTTTCCTGCTGGTGATTGAGATAGTCTCGCAATGCCCGGCCTATTTCTTCAATCAGCGCGGCGTTGATGGGGCCGTTGAAACAGACCATGATCTGCTGTTGATTGAACGTTTCACGCAGTTCGTAAAGGTCGCATGTGGGCGTGCTCATGATGCGTTCTCCTGATGGAAAAAGCCCGGGGGAGCTTTGGGTCTTGAGTTAAAGTATATTGCTGCCGTCTTGGAGTCCACAGGATGAGCTGCTGCCGATTTCTGACGGCGGGGCGAAGAGCGGGCAAGGCCTTGTCACCTGTTGAGGGTCGGCGTTCACGTTCGTCGCGCCTTCAAGGATGCTGGAATTTATCCGTTGTGGCAATTCGGAGATTCCGGCTTGCCCCGGAGGTATTGAGCCGGCCATGTTTCTCCAGAATGGGTTTGAAGCCGCGTGGATAGGGATCAGTCCAGTTCGAATCCCAGGACGCAAATGTCGTCCCGCTGGGGAACGGCAGCGATGCGCAGACTGATTTCTTTTTCGATTTCCTCTTTCTGCCGGGGCATGGGCAAATGAGCCAACGCTTCGATCATGTGCATGAACCCGCGCTTGCCCATGCCGACCCGGCCGGCCTGGCGGTGCTGGTCAAGCAACCCGTCGCTGGTGAGGTAGATGCGCAGGTTGTTTTCCCATGGGATGTCCTTGTCCTCGAAATGGACTTCCTGGTCGCTGGCATACCCGATGCTGTGCCGCCCGCCGCGCACCTCTTCCATCGTGCCGTCCAGACAGGTGAAGAGGGAGATTCTGGCGCCGCAAAAAAGCAGTTTGCGGGTCTTGCGCTCCACGAGCAGCATGGCCATGTCCGCTCCGTCGTTGATTTTGCTCTCGGCCTCGTTCTGGCGCAGGTGCTGTTTGAGACGGGTATGGAGGATGCGCATGATGCGGGCAGGCGATACGTAGCCGCATTCGCGCAGCGTTGAATCCAGAATGGAGTTCAAGGTCATGACCATGAGCGCGCCCGACACGCCGTGTCCGGTGCAGTCCGCCAAGGTGATGAGGGAAAAATCGCCCTCGCTGCGGCACCAATACATGTCTCCCCCCACGGTGTCGCGAGGCAGCCAGATGGAGAAACAGCGGTGCGGTTCCAATCCTGCGTGCAGGTGCAGGGTGGGTCGGATGGCGTCCTGCAGCCGGCGCGCATAGGTGATGCTGTCCATGATGAGCATGTTTTTGGTTTGCAGTTCCCGGGTGCGCTCCTCGACCATGTTTTCCAAAGTCCGGCTGTAGTCTTCGATGGTCGAGGCCATGCCATTGAAGGACTGGGCCAGCCGACCGATCTCGTCATCGGAGAGAACCAGGGCGCGGCTCGAGAAATCATTGTCCGCGAACTTTTCCACTGCCAGGGTCAGGTTGTGGATCGGTCGGATCATGCCTTTGACGAGGCGGAACATGACCAGAATCCCACCCAGGACCGAGAGCAGGAACGCGCCGGCAAAGCCCTTCAACAGGAGGTCGAGAGGTTCTTCATACTGGGCGCGGCTCATGGCGATGCCGAAGAACCAGTTGGTTTTGCGCATTTGGCTGAAGATATAGTATTCTTTGCCTCCCTCGGGACCGGTCAAGACGATCTTGTCCGAAAACTTTCCCCCTTTGAGAATGTCCACCAGCCGGGGAAACGTGGCCCAGGGGATGCTTTCCACCGGTCGTAACCCGTCTGTCGTGGGCAGAAAGTTTTTTTCGGGGTGGGCGATGA
>CAXNFJ010000099.1:0-6793 GCA_964201165.1 Desulfomicrobium sp. | reverse complement strand
AAGTATTCGATGAGCTTTTTGCACTGCGTGGATTTTCCGCAGCCTTCCATGCCTTCAAAAGTAAGAAACATGCTTCCTCCCTTACGAGTTGCCGGATGTTGCGGAGATACCCATGGCCTTGAGCAAGGGTGAATCCTCGGATTTGGGTGCTGCTTTTTTGGGCGTTTTGGGCTGCGCTTCCGCTGTTTTGACCGACGTTGGAGTGTGCATGGGCTGATACAGGTACCGGCCCAGGGTGCGGTGATACTCGCTCCAGCCGCAGGTCTCCTCGCCGTCGGGCGTGGTCAGTGCTCCATGCACGGTGTTGATCTTGGCGTCCAGATTGTCCGCATAGTGCAGGATAAAGGCCTCCACGGTTTTGGGTCGGCGCGGCGAGCCGAATTCCAGCTCGCCGTGGTGGGAGATGATCAGATGTTTCAAGTGCATGATCAGCTCTTCGGGCAGATCCTTGGCTTTGCGCAGAAAGGGTTCCAGAGTTTCGAGGCCCATCTGGATGTGGCCCAGCAGGCGCCCGGCGTCGGTGTATTCGCGGCTGATGCCGTGGGAGAGTTCGAAGGCCTTGCCCAGATCGTGGAACAGGGCGGCCACGAGCAGGATCTCCTTGTCCACCTGGGGATAGAGACCGGACAGCGCCTTGCAGATGCGCATGATGGCCAGGGTATGCTCCAGGAGCCCCCCGGCATAGGCGTGGTGGATGGCCTTTGCCCCGGGCGCGCTCAACAGGGACGAGCGGATATGCTCGTCCCGGAGCACGTTTTTGCACAGGGCCGACCAGGGCTTGAAGGTCAACTCGGCGGCCAGGAATTCTTCCATTTGCTGCAGGATTTCACTTGGCGGAACGGCCGAGGAGGGTAGAAAGTCGGTCAGGTCGAGTTCGTGCCCCTGTGCATCGATGACCGCCATGTCGGTGATGTTCATCTGCAGCTGGTCCTTGAAGGAAGCCACCTGACCGTTTACAGTCACGAATTGTTCGGCCTTGAGGCCTTCGTACTGCTGGCTCTGGGGGTACCAGATCCGGGCTTCGATGCTGCCGGTGCGGTCGGTCAGGCTCAGCTGCCAGTAGGGGCCGTTCTTGGCTTCCTTGCGCTGAACCTGGGACAGGGCGAAAATATCCGAAATTGCTTGGCCTTCGACCAAATCGCGGACGTATGTTTTTTTGTGCTTCATAAAGTTGCTATTCCTGCATGCATGGGGTAATGGCGCAAACGAAGAAGATGCCCGGATTTTCTAAAATAATTGGGCAGTTGCACATTATTTACAAAGACTTCGGCGCGATCGTTTCCCTCCTCGTCTACAGGCAAGTTTTTGACTTTGGCAAGAGGGCGGAAGTGTCCGAACGGATTGCCGCAAGCGGTTTTTCAAGGGCGTGTCCTACTTTCTTACCCACGAATGCAACACCAACACTCTATCGAGCGGTTATGTCCAAAAAAAAAGGTCAAGCGAAGGTGACGATTTATCCAGACTGGTGTAAAGGTTGCGGGATCTGCGCGGCCTTTTGCCCGGCCGGGGTGCTTGAACTCTGGCCTGACGGCAAGGCCCATGTGGTGCATGAAGGCGAATGCGTGAATTGCGGTTTTTGCGAACTGCACTGTCCGGATTTCGCGATTTCCGTGACGCCGAGGGAAACCAGTCGCAGGAAAACCGATGAACAGGCCGATCCCCGGGACGAAGTTTCGGATTCGTCCGCCGGCACTGATCCGGGGCCGGAGGAAAATGTTGGAACACCTAACCGGGAAGACGAACATGGCCATAAAAAAGCGTAAGAAGACGGAAATTTTCGCACTCGGCAACGAAGCCGTGGTCGAAGGGGCTCTGCTGGCCGGCTGCAATTTTTATGCGGGCTACCCCATCACCCCGTCCACGGAAATCGCCGAGGTCATGTCATCCCGGCTGCCTCTGCTCAAGGACGGCGTCTTCATCCAGATGGAAGACGAGATCGCCAGCATGGGCGCCATCATCGGCGCTTCCCTGGCTGGCCGCAAGGCCATGACCGCCACGTCCGGTCCCGGCTTTTCCCTGATGCAGGAAAATCTGGGCTACGCCTGCATGACCGAGGTGCCGCTGGTCGTGGTCAATGTCATGCGCGGCGGTCCCAGCACCGGTCTGCCGACCAGCCCGGCCCAGGGCGACGTGCAGCAGGCCCGATGGGGCTGTCACGGCGATCATCCCATCATCGTCCTTTCGGCCAGCGACGTGCAGGAATGCCTGGAAATGACAGTGGTGGCCTTCAATTTCGCGGAGAAATACCGCACGCCGGTCATCCTGCTCCTGGACGAGATCACGGCCCACACCAGGGAAAAGATCACCATCCCCGAGCCCGAGGATTTCGAGATCCTCTCGCGCGTGACCCCGGCCATGCCGCCGGAATGGTACGTGTCCTACGAAGAGACCATGCGCGGGGTTCCGGCCCTGCCGCCGCTGGGTTCCGGGTACCGTTTCCATGTCACCGGCCTGACCCACGACCAGAACGGATTCCCGACCTCCAAGCCCGACGAGGTCAAGGCCCTCATGCACCGCCAGTTCCGGAAGATCGACCAGTTCTTCTATGACATCCAGATGGTGGAGGAAGTGAACTGCGAGGACGCGGAAGTGGTCGTCATCGCTTATGGTTGCGTCGCGCGTTCGGCGGAGCTGGCCGTGCACATGGCGCGGGAGCGCGGGGTCAAGGCCGGGTTCCTGAAGCTCAAGACCCTGTTTCCCTTCCCCAAGACAGCGGTGCAGACCCTGGCCCGGCAGTGCAAGGCGCTGGTCGTGCCAGAGATGAACATGGGTCAGATTTCGCGCGAGGTGAAGCGGGTCAACAACGGTCTGACCCACGTCATCACCAACAACCGTGTTGACGGACAGATCATCACCCCCTCGGAAATTTTCAAAAACATCATGCAGGCGTGACCATGGCACAGGTAACACAACTCATTCACGACTACCTTCGGCACAACAAGAAATTCCCCCATGTCTATTGCGCGGGGTGCGGCCATGGCATCGTGCTCGGGTCGCTCATCCGCAGCGTGCATGGTCTGGGCTACGCCAAGGACGATGTCGTCCTCGTGGCCGGCATCGGCTGCTCCGGACGCATGGCCGTATATGTCGATTTCAACACCGTGCACACCACCCATGGCCGGGCCCTGACCTTTGCCACGGGCATCAAGATGGCCAATCCGAACTTGAAGGTCATCGTGGTCATGGGCGATGGCGACGCCATGTCCATCGGCGGCAACCACCTCATCCACGCGGCCCGGCGCAACATCGGCCTGACCGCCCTGGTGCTCAACAACAACATCTACGGCATGACCGGCGGCCAGTATTCACCGACCAGCCCCGAGGGCACGGTCTCCGCGACCTCGCCGTTCGGTCAGTTGGAGCGCAGCTTCGACATCGTGGACATGGCCATGGCCAGCGGCGCCAGTTATGTGGCCCGGGGCACGGTGCTGCATGCGACCATGCTGGACGGCCTCATTACCGACGCGATGGAAAAGCCGGGCTTCAATCTGGTCGAGATTCTGACCCCCTGCCACACCCAGTACGGCCGCAAGAACAAGTTCAAGACCGTGGTCGACATGTATCAGTGGTACAAGAAGAACACCATGAAGCTGGACCGGTATCGGCAGCTTACACCCGAAGAACAGGGCGCGTTCACACCCATCGGCGTATTCCGGGACGAGATGCGTCCGGGCCTCGAAGTTCGATATGAGGAACTGCGCAACAAACTTCAGGAGCAGCGAAATGCCTAAGCAGCACGAACTGAATCGCTTCGAGATCCGGCTCTCCGGCACGGGAGGGCAGGGCATCCTGACCCTGGGAAAGATCATGGGCCAGGTGCTGGCCATCGATCACGGCTTTCACGTCACCCAGACCCAGAGCTACGGGCCCGAGGCGCGGGGCGGGGCCAGCCGGGCCGATCTGGTCATCAGCTCGCATCGGATCAGCTATCCCAAGCCCGTCAACCTTGACATGCTCGTGGCTCTCAGTCAGGAGGCCTGCAACCTGTACTTTCGCAACTTGAAGCCCAGCGGCTTCCTGCTTGTGGACACCTCGCTCGTGACCCAGACCCCGTCCAACATCTATTGGGGCCTGCCGTTCACGACCATGGCCAGGGACAAGATCGGCATGCCGCAGGCCACCAACATCATCTGCCTTGGGGCGCTGAGTCATTTCCTGCCGTTCATGAACTTCGCCAACGTGAAAAAGGCCCTGGCCGGAGTGCTGCCGGCCAAGATTCTGGACATCAACGTCAAGGCCCTGACCCTTGGCAACGCCCAGGCCAAGAAACTTTATCCGGACGCTCCCGACAAATGGACATTCTTCTCACAAACGACGATGGAATCCGAGCAGTAGGCCTGCGCGCCCTGTATGCGGCCTTGACCAAGGCCGGGCACCGGGTGCATGTGGCCGCGCCCATGACCGAGCAGAGCGCGGTCGGGCATTCGGTCACGCTCTTCTCCCCGCTGCGGGTCAAGGAAGTGGAGGAGCCTGGCTTTTCGGGCCTGGGCATTTCCGGCACCCCGGCGGACTGCGTCAAGCTGGCCTTGAGCCACCTTTTGCCCAAGCGGCCGGACATGATCGTGTCCGGGATCAACTCCGGGGCCAACGTCGGCGTTGATGTGCTCTATTCGGGCACGGTGTCCGCGGCCACCGAAGGCGCCCTGGCCGGGATTCCGGCCATGGCCGTGTCCGTGGACGACTATCACCCGGAGGAGCTTTCCGCTCAGGCCGAATACGCCGTGCGGATGCTTGCGGAGGGTTTTTGGTCCTCCTTTCCCCGTCACTGCGTCCTGAATCTCAACTTCCCCGCCGGGCCGCTTTCGGATGCCAAAGGGCTCAAGGTCTGCGCCCAGACCTCGTCCACCTACCGGGACTGGTACGACGAAAGAAACGACCCGCGCGGCAATCCGTATTATTGGCTCTGTGGCGTCATTCCGCCGGAAAACGTGGAACCCGATTCGGATCGGGGCTATTTGAGCCGTGGTTACATCACCGTGACCCCCCTGACCTTTGACTTGACCCATGCCGTGTATATGGAAACGTTGTCCCGGCAATTGGCGTAGAACGAACAACCGAATTTCAAGGAGACGATCATGCCCCTGACCACACCCAAGGAAATGTTTGCCCGAGGTTACGCCGAAGGCTTCGCCGTCGGCGGTTTCAACGTGAACAACATGGAAATCATCCAGGGTATCATGGAGGCCGGAAATCTCGAAAAATCCCCGCTCATCCTGCAGGTCTCCGCCGGTGCCCGCCGCTACGCCGGGCAGGGGTACATCATCAAGCTGATGGAAGCGGCCATGGCCGAAAACGATCTGCCGGTCTGCCTGCACCTCGACCACGGCCAGAATTTCGAGATCTGCAAGGAAGTCATCGACGGCGGTTTCACCTCCGTCATGATCGACGGTTCGCACCTGCCCTTCGACGAGAACATCGCCCTGACCAGACAGGTCGTGGATTATGCCCATGACCGGGGCGTGTGGGTCGAGGCGGAGCTCGGGCAGCTGGCCGGCGTGGAGGATGACGTGGACGTGGAGCACAGCGTCTACACCAACCCGGATCAGGCTGCGGAGTTCGTGGGCCGCTCGGGCTGCGATTCCCTGGCCATCGCCATCGGCACCAGCCATGGGGCCTACAAGTTCGCGGGCGAGGCGAAGCTTGATTTCGACCGTCTGGAGAAGATAAAGGCTCTCTTGCCTGGCTACCCCATCGTGCTGCACGGCGCGTCGTCCGTGCCTCAGAATTTCGTGGACATGGCCAACCAGTACGGAGCCCAGATCGCAGGGGCCAAGGGCGTGCCCGAAGACCTGCTGCGCAAGGCTGCGGCCTCGGCCGTGTGCAAGATCAACATCGACACGGACATCCGTCTGGCCATGACCGCCACCATCCGCAAATACCTGGTCGAGAATCCGTCCCATTTCGATCCCCGCCAGTATCTGCAGGTGGCCAGGAACGCGGTGCGGGACATGGTTGCGCACAAGATCCGGACCGTGCTCGGTTCATCCAATAAAATTTAAGGGGAAGAGGAAAGGAACATGGCTGTCAAAATAGCACTCAATGGTTTTGGTCGCATCGGACGCTATCTCACCCGCATCCTGGCCGGAAACAAGGATGTCCAACTGGTGTGCGTCAACGCTCGCGGTGACAACGCCTCCCTGGCGTATCTGCTCAAATACGATTCGGTCCACGGCACCTTTGCCGGCGACATCGAGCCCAACGAACAGGGCTTCCTGCTGAACGGCCAGCAGGTGCTGGTCACGCGCAATGCTCCCGACGCCTGGGACTGGAAGGGTATCGACATTCTCGTCGAATCCACGGGAAAGTTCAACGATCGTGAAAACTGCGAGAAGCATCTGGCGGCCGGGGCCAAAAAAGTGATTATCTCCGCTCCTGCCAAAAATGCGGACCTGACCGTGGTCATGGGCGTCAACAACGCCCTCTACAATCCGGCCGAGCACAAGATCATCTCCAACGCGTCCTGCACCACCAACTGTCTGGCTCCCGCTGCCAAGGCCCTGAACGACAACTTCGGCATCAAGCACGGCCTCATGACCACCATCCATTCCTACACCATGAGTCAGCGCATGCTCGACGGCACCCACAAGGACATCCGTCGGGGCAGGGCCGGAGCCATGAACATGCTGCCCACGACCACGGGCGCGGCCAAGGCCGTGAGCATGGTCATCCCGGCGCTGGCCGGCAAACTCGACGGCATGGCCGTGCGCGTGCCCACGCCCAACGTATCCCTGGTGGATCTGACCTGTGAACTGGAAAAGTCCACCACCACCGAGGAGCTGCTGGCCACGCTCAA
>CAXNFJ010000098.1:0-6794 GCA_964201165.1 Desulfomicrobium sp. | reverse complement strand
ATACGAGCGCAAATGGTGACCTCCGCCGGACCTGCCTGAAACAAAGGGGAGCGATCCCCTTTTTTTGTTCCCCGCCTCCGGCTTGACGCGGGTTCGGCGACAAGCTACCCGCCCACGAAGTTTCATTCAGCAGACAGTTTCCCGTATGAGGCAAATCATGGCACCGCGCAGCACCATCAGCTATTTTCTTGAATCGATCATCCTCTCCCTGCTCGGCCTGGCCGGGGCTTTTTATCTGGGATACCATACCGGCGGCCTGTCCATGGCCCTTGCATTCCTGCTGACCACGAGCCTTCTGGCCTGCCTGGAGATCTCCGTGTCCCTGGACAATGCCGTGGTCAACGCCACGGTGCTGCGGGTCATGACCCCGTTCTGGCGCATCATGTTCCTGACCGTGGGCATCGCCATCGCCGTGTTCGGGATGAGGATTCTTTTCCCCATCCTGATCATCGCCATGGCCGGCCACATGGAATTCGGCCAGGCGTGGACCATCGCCACCACGAGACCCGAGGAATACCGGCAGATCATGGAAGCCAGTCACCTGGGCATCATGGGTTTCGGAGGCACCTTTCTGCTCATCGTGGCCCTGACCTACTTTCTGAACAAGGAGAAGGAAACCCACTGGTTGCCCGTGGTTGAAAGAATGCTCTCCAAGGTCGGGGGCGTGGACAACGCGGCCGCGAGCCTGACCATCGGCCTGGTCATGGCTACAACCCTCTTCATTCCTTCCACTGACAAGTACACTTTTCTTATCAGTTCGCTCAGCGGTTTTGCCGTGCACGCTCTCATCGATGTGCTCAAGCATGTCGTGGGCGGCGGGGATATCGTCACCGTGGCGGGTAAAAACGGATTGATCGGACTCCTCTATCTGGAAGTGCTGGACAGCAGCTTTTCCTTTGACGGTGTGGTGGCGGCCTTTGCCATCACCAACAAATTCTGGCTCATCGCCATCGGCCTGGGCATAGGCGCCCTGTTCGTGCGCTCCATGACCGTGTATCTCGTGGCCAAGGGCACCCTTGAACAGTACATCTACTTGGAACCGGCCGCGTTTTGGGCCATCGGCTTTCTGGTTCTGGTCATGTTCATGTCCGCGGCCGGGCACCACCTGCCCGGAGGAGAAGTGACCACTGGCCTGGCCAGCATGTTCATTCTTGGCGCCGGCGTGTTGACCAGCATCATCCAGAATCGGAATAAAATCGCGTGATATTCGACAGTCCGGCAAACAGAGAGTCATGATGCCGATTCTTCCCGAAGATGAGCAGGTCCGAGGCGGAGTGTACCTCTGCCAGACAGGGGCCTGTGTCTCTTGCGGCAGCTGCTGCGGACTGTACAACGTGCCGGATCTATCCCGCGATCGTCTGCACGCCATCCTGACCGAGCGCACCGGAAGCTTTGCCGGGACGCCACGCACCATCGACGCCATCCTCGCCTTTGAACAGGAGCGGCTGCGGGTCGAGGGCGCGGACGTGCCCATCCCTGATTTTCATCACTGCGTCTTTGTCGGCCTGATCCAGGACGGCGGCGAACGCATCGGCTGCCTCCTGCATCCGCTGGCCCTGGGAAACGGCGGTGTGGATTGGCGGGGCCTGAGTTTTTATGGCGGAGCGGCCTGCAAATACTTCTTCTGCCCGACCCATGACACACTGGAATCGCGCTGGAAGCGCATCGCACGCGAGGTTCTGGACGACTGGTACGAATACGGGCTGATCATCCCGGAGCATCGCTTCCTGGCCGCCCTGCTCGGCGCCGTCGAAGCCCGCTCGGGTCGCGCCCTCGACATCGACGATTTGTCCGATGAAGCCAAAGCGTCTTTGGCCGATCTGCTGCGCCTCAAATTGAGCTGGCCCTTCCGTGGCAAAGAGACGCCCCTGGCCCGAAATTTTTTCAGCACCAAGGAAACGGAGCGACCGCATCTGCTCGGCGCGCCTCCTCTTCAGGACCCATATCCGCACCTGATCCTGCACGAGTTGGACACCCTGCCCGAACATGCCGCACCGGCCATGATCATGCTTGAAGAACTACTTGGCCGGGTCGAAGCGGGCCTGGCCGAAAATGAAAGGACCGGCGGGAAGCCGGTCCTGAGGTGAGCTGAGGCGGGACGAAGTCAGGCACTAGTCAACGTGGATGTCTATAGCCTTGGGGCTCGCCTTTTCCGTCTTGGGCAGGTGCAGATGCAGCATTCCGTCCTTGAACACCGCCTTGATTCCATCCGCGTCCACGTTGTCCGGCACGGTGAAACGCCGTACAAATGAACCGGTAAACCGCTCTACGCGATGGAAGGTCTTGCCCTTTTCTTCCTTCTCGGTCTTGCGCTCACCTTGAATAGTCAACACCCCGTTCTCCACGGACACTTTGACATGGTCCTTTTCCACGCCGGGAATATCGGCCTTGATCAGAAACTCGCCTTCTGTCTCGGCAATATCCACCCGCGGGGTCCAGTCGCTCGATGCCAAAGCCTCCTGCCCACCGCGCGGCCAGCCAACGGCCTTGGTGTACCGATCAAACATGTCCTCTATTTCCCGCCAGGGATCCCATTTCATCAGTGTCATGGCCAACCTCCTTCGTGACCCAAGCTTTCACGAACTGCAGTTCCGGGAACATCCCGGAATTATCAAACAGCTAAAACACGCGCAGGGTCAGTCAAGGGTTTCTGAACTCGCGGTCGGGGGAGCATCTTTCCTGAAATTCGGGAAATAGTGAAAAAGGCACACAATCCCGCAGAGTACGCGGGGCGGGTCCGGCAAAACAATGTGCAATCTCAAATCCGAAATCTCAATTTTCCATCCCTGCCAGATATGCCGCCAAGGCCAATGCGCAGAATTTGGAGCGGTCGGAATCGCCGCGAGAGGGCACGACCAAGGGATAGCTTGCGCCCACCACGATCCCGGCCATGGGCAGATCCATGAGGCTGGTCACGGCCTTGTAGAGCACGTTGCCGGTGACGATGTTGGGCGCGCAGAGGATGTCCGCGCGGCCAGCCGAAGGATGATCGACACCCTTGGCCAGAGCTTTCTCGACGGACACGGCGATATCCAGGGCGAAAGGCCCGCCGACGATGGCGTCGCCGAAGATGCCCATGCGGCAGAGCCTGGCCAGGATGTCCGCGTCCTTGCTTGAGGTCATGTCGTTGTAGGACACCTTTTCCGTGGCCGAGAGCACGGCCACCTTCGCCGGATGCATGCCCAGCTTCGTGGCCACCCGCACGGCGTTCTTGATGATATCGATCTTGCGCGTCAGCGTCGGCTCGATGTTCACGCCCGCGTCGGTGATGATGACCAGACGTTCTTCGCGAGGATGAGGAAACAGGCCGATGTGGCTGAGCAGCCCCTCGCCACCCTGCTTGCGGCCCAGCACGGCTCGGAGCAACACATCGGTCTTGACCCCGCCCTTCATCAAAAATTCCGCCTTCCCCTGCCGCAGCAGATCGAGAGAGACCCTTACGGCCGCCGAGACATCGGCTTCATGCACGCACTCGAAAGCTGAAAAATCCTCCCGGGCAAGCTCGGGCAAACGCCGCATCCGCTCCACGTCGCCCACAAAAACGGGTTCGGCCAATCCCTGGCGAAAGGCCTCAAGCCCGGCCAAAACTGCATTGGCCTCGGCGCAGGCGGCAATGACCACGCGCACAGGCGACTTCCTGGAGCGGACCAGCTCTACCATCTGGTCCAGGGAGCGCACAGGTCCGGCGGCCATCAGGCGTCTCCCCGCGACAGGGCGATGAGCCCGGTCCGGCTCAGGGACTGGATGCCGTGCGGGGCCAGGGTGCGGATGAGACCCGCCACTTTGCCCTGGGGAGCCGAGAGCTCGGCGGAAATGGTCTCGTTGCCCATGTCGATGACGTTGGCCCGAAAGACCTCGAAGATCTGCAGGATCTGGCTGACCGTGTCCTTGGTGATGCGAACCTTGATCATGACCAACTCGCGGTCCATAAGGTCCTGCTCCGAGAGGTCCTCCATGCGCAGCACGAAATCAAGGGATTGGATTTCCTCAGTGATGGCCCGGACGTCCTCGGCGCCGGCTTCCACGCAGATGATCATGCGTGACACGTCCTCGCGCTCGGTCTCGGCGCAGGAGATGGAGCGGATGTTGATGCCGTGGTGCTGAAAGCTCGAGGCCAGGGTGGCCAGAACGCCCGGCTTGTTCTGGACCAGGGCGGAGATGGTGTGACGCATGGTGGGCTCCTTCCGATAGTGATGGCATTTCAAAAAGCCGCCTCCGCGCTCGGCGGGACAGCCCGGTCCGAAGGCCGGATCAGTCTTCGACACCCCCGTCCTGACGGGTCGAAATGCCGTGCTTCTTGAGCAGGGCATAGAAGCGCGACTGGGAAAGGCCGGAAAGACGGATCGCTTCCTTGATGTCCTTGCGGGCCAACATCATGATTTCACGCAGATAGCGCTGCTCGATACCGCCATAGGCGTCGTCCCGGAAAGTCTGAAACGGCGGCACGCCAACCGAATCGCACGCCGCGCGCGGGGTCGCCTCCGTTCTTGTGGACGGCGTCACCCGGCCACGGGCCACCTTGGCTCGCAAAGCCTTGGGCAGGTGCTGGGCCAAAAGATAGGAATCCAGAGCCGACGAGGTCAGGGCATGTTCCATGGTGTGAATCAGCTCGCGCACATTGCCCGGCCAGGAATAGGCTTCCAAGGTCTCGAAAAATTCGGCGCAAGCGCCTTTTTGCGGCAGACCGGAACGGTCGCAGATGCGCTCGATAAAATGATTGGCCAGAGCCCGGACATCCTGGGTTCGCTCCCGCAACGGCGGCAGGTGAATGGCTATGGCCTGCACACGGTAAAAAAGATCCTGGCGAAAGGTCTTGTCTTCGACCATCTGCGTCAAATCCCGATTGGTGGCGGCCACAAGCCGGAAATCCACCTTGTGCTCTTCCTTGCCGCCCACGCTGCGTACCGTGCGCTCCTGCAGCACGCGCAAAAAAACCTTTTGCAGGGAGGCAGGCATCTCGCCCAGCTCATCCAGAAAAAGAGTGCCCCCGCCAGCCTGCAGAACCAGCCCGACGCGGTCCTGATCCGCGCCCGTGAACGCGCCCTTGCGGTGTCCGAGGATAATGGACTCGGCCAGGGTTTCGGGCAGTGCGGCGCAATCCACGATTACAAATGGCCCCCGGGCTCGTGGGCTGTTCTCATGTATGGCACGGGCAAAGAGTTCCTTGCCCGTGCCGGTTTCCCCGGTAATGAGCACGTTGACATCGTTTGGCGCACACCCCGCCACCAGGTCCAGGGCGCGTTGCAGGGCCGGACTCTCGCCAACGATATGCTCCCGGCGCAAAGCCTTGACGCTGCCCGCCGCCCGGCATTCCCTCCGCTTGCACTGGTACTCCAGCGCCCGGTTCAGAGTCAGAGTGATGTGCTGGATGGAATGGGTCTTCTCCACATAATCCCAGGCCCCGGCGCTGATGGCCAGCTCCGCGCCGTCAGGGTCCCCCTGGCCGGTGATGATGACCGCGGGTGCGGATTCCAGTGCGGTCAACTCCGGCAGAATGGACAACCCGTCGCCATCGGGCAGGCGCACATCGAGAAAAATGATGTCGTAATCCCGCTCCCTGGCCGCCATGCGCCCGGAAGCCATGGTCTTCGCGCTCGCGGCGGTGCAGCCGAGGCGTTGCACAGCCCGGCTTAACGCATGACACATGCTGGCATCATCATCAATAATGAGCACGGAACCGGCGGTATTCATGACAACCCTCCCACGGGGGCGACCGGCCCGGAGCGGGAATCCAGCAAGGAGCGCAGGCCGCGGCACAGATCGACCGTGTCAAAGGGTTTCTGAAATACCAGCGTGTACGGTGCGTCCACAAAAAGTTGTGGAATGCGCTGGCGCATGGTGCGACCTTCAAGGCCGCTGCACAAAACGGCAGGCAGATCCGTTCGAATGGCGCGCATGGCAGTGATCATTTCAATTCCGGTCATGCCAGGCATGACCTGATCGGAAAAAACCAGATCAAAACGGGACGGATCGCCCGCATACAGCTCCAGGGCATGGACCGGATTGTCCCGCCCCTCCACCCGGTAACCCAGCCGGCGAAAAAGCTTGGAGAGCGTGGACTGAAAATCCTGGTCGTCATCCACCACCAGAATGGATTCCGTGCCCCCGGGCAAAGCGGGCAGACTTTCGACCGTCCATTCCTCCACATGCTCCATGCACGGAATATACACAGTGAACATCGTGCCCGAGCCCGCCTCGCTGTGCACGACGATAGCACCGCCGTGCATGGCGACAATGCCCTTGGTCATGGACAACCCCAGTCCCGTACCCCCGCTTTTCTTCCGCGTGGAATAAAACGGCTCGAAAATATGAGCCTGGATTTTGGGTCTCATGCCCACTCCGGTATCTGACACGTTCAGACGCGCATAACGCCCGGACTTGAGCACCAGGGAACGGCCCAGGCTCTCGTCGACCTCACACACGCCGAGATCCACCCGCAGCACCCCGTCCTGATCCATGCGCATGGCCTGTTCCGCATTGGTGCACAAATTCATGATGATTTGCATGATCTGGTCCGGATCGGCCAGGGCATGAATATTTTTTTGGATGTCTTCACGTACCTGAATATTGGCCGGCAGGATGCTGCGCATCAAATGCATGCATTCCAGAACGACCCGGGACATGTTCACGGGCTGACGCGGGGCGTCGGTCTGACGGCTGAACTCCGAGATGCGACGGACCAGGCTTTTGCCACGCTTGGCGGCTTTGAGCACATGCAACAGGTCCTCATAGACCGGCGATGACTTGTCCGTGTCGTACAGAGCAAGCTCCGTGCAGGAGGAAATGGCGCCGAT
>CAXNFJ010000097.1:0-6812 GCA_964201165.1 Desulfomicrobium sp. | reverse complement strand
AAGTCGTGGCCGACTTGGTCATCTTCCCCGAACGTTACGCCGCCGAACAGCTGGCGGCCAAGCTGGCCGTGCCCGGCCTGATCGACTACCTGCCCCTGGGCATCAACGTCATCCTCAAGGAGCTCATCGTGGAGCGCTGGGCGGAGAAGACGCTACGCGAGTTGAATCTGACCAATTCTTTCAGCATCCAGGTTGTGGCGGTGAAGGCCGCTGGTGAGAAACATTTCGTGTTCGTGCCCAAGGCCGATGTACCCTTGCAGAAAGGTGATATTCTGGCTGTCATCGGCCGAGGCGAAAATCTTTTGGATCTGCAATCCTGAACTTGAAATAAATCACAGGACGAATCATGGCGCGAGTTCAGATTGAAGCACCCCAAACGTGGCTGTTCCATACCACGCTTACCGTTCGGGTCGGGGACATCAACTACGGAGGGCATCTCGGTAACGACCGGTTTTTGGGGCTGTCCCACGAGGCGCGGGTGCGCTGGCTGGGCAGTCACAATTTGTCGGAGGCGGATGTGGGCGGGGCGGGGCTGATCATGGCCGACGCGGCCCTTGTCTTCCGCCGGGAGGCCTTTTTGGGCGACGAACTGGACGTGGCCCTGGGCGCGGCGGAGGTGCGGCGGTCGAGCTTCGACCTCATCTATATGCTGACCCGTCTTTCCGATGGAGTCCAAATCGCTCTGGTGAAGACGGGCATGGTCTGTTTCGATTACACGGCGCGCAAGGTCGTTCGCCTGCCCCAGGGGCTTGTCCATTGCCTGGGGAGCGTCGCCTGATGCATTGCCGGATCACCCACAAGCTTTTTCTTACCGATATTCCTGAGACCGTGAAAGACCAGATCATGGCCGAACTGACCCTGGAAAACCCCAAATGGCTCGAAAATCTGAAGATGGGCCGCACCAACTACAAGATATCCCGGCACCTGAAGTTCTATTCCACGCGCAAAAGCGGCGGTCTCATCCTGCCGCGCGGCTACGGCGGCCGTCTGGCAAGGATCTGCGCCGAGCATGGCGAGCCCGTGGAATACGAGGACGAGCGGCGCAGCCTGCCCGAAGTGGATTTCACGTTCACTGGCGAACTGCGCCCCTACCAGGACGCAGCGTGTCAGGCCATGCTCAGAAAACGTTTCGGCACCCTGTGCGCACCCACCGGCGCAGGCAAGACGGTGTGCGGGCTCTCGCTCATCGCCCAGCGCCGCCAGCCCGCGCTGATCGTTGTCCACACCCGTGACCTGGCCATGCAGTGGGTGGAGCGCATCGAGCAATTCCTGGACATCCCGGCCCGCAAGGTGGGCATGATCGGTAGCGGCAAGAGCACGGTCGGCGAGGCCGTGACCGTGGCCACGGTCCAGTCCGTGTACAGCCGGGCCAAGGATCTCAAGAAACGCATCGGCCACATCATCGTCGACGAATGCCACCGCGCTCCGAGCCGGACCTTCACCGCAGCGGTGACCGCCTTCGACTGCGCCTATTCTCTTGGCCTCTCGGCCACGCCTTATCGGCGGGACGGTTTGACGCAGCTCATCTTCTGGCACCTGGGCGAGATGCACGCCCGCATCGACGGCGAGGACCTGATGGAGAGCGGGGCCATCCTGCGTCCGGAAATCTGCATCCGGCCGACCTCCTTCATGTGCGAGCGCGATCCGACAGAAGAGTACGGGCTCATCATCGCCGACCTGACCGAGGACATGGAGCGCAACAGCCTGATCGTCGACGAAGTGGCGCGGGAAGTGGCGTCCGGACGGGGAGTCGGGCTTGTGCTGTCCGACCGCAAGATACACTGTCGGATGCTGCGGGAGCTCCTGGAGGAACGGCACGGGATCAGCGGGGCGATCCTGACCGGCGACACGCCTCTGCCCGAACGCAAACGCATGGTGGACCAGATCCAGTCGGGCCGGGTGGATGTGGTTTTCGCCACGGGTCAGCTCATTGGCGAGGGCTTCGACGCCAGCAACCTGACTTCCCTGTTTCTGGCCACCCCCATCAAATTCAGCGGCCGTCTGATCCAGTATTTAGGCCGAGTGCTGCGCCCTGCGCAGGGGAAAGCTCAGCCAAGGGTTTATGATTTTGTGGACGAAAAGGTGGGTGTGCTCGATGCGGCCGCCAGGGCAAGGGCGGTGGTGTATGCGGAGATTGGTCGGTAGGCGGGAGAGGGTGTCGCTTGAAACGTGTTGCGTGAAGTAAAGACACGCCGAATCAAACGCTGCTGCAGGCCAGGGTCGTCCCGCCTTGGCTTCAGGGGCAGCCGACTGCAGGGTGCGATGCCGGTCACTGGTCGTCGGATGCTGATAAAGGGTTTTGGCCACGAGTGTACGAGCCAGAGCCTGCCGGCCAAGAGGCTTGTGTCCAGGATATCGATATCGAGCGACAGTCCAGGGAACATGGCGTTCCAGTTGAGCTATTTCTGTGATGAACACCAACCGCTTTTCTTGTTAGTCTGCGGGGTGTCGGCAAACATTCGTTCAGATGGAGAACAGACTTTTTTGGACACAGCCCATCAACCATGATATCGGTGAACATCATGGCATCCTTGCGGGTTATATTTTGCCGGGAACGAAAATAGTCCTCGGAATTGCCATTTGTTTCAATGAAATAGGTGTATTGAGACGAAATCAGGCTCCGAGAATTCGCGCACGCATGGAAGCGGTTTTCGTCTTTTTGCAACAGGCTCGCAATGCAGATAAAAACGAAAATGAACAGATCCGCCTGCAGTGCTTCCGCTCCCTCCTCCATCACAGGTTTGAAAACATCCTTGCTGCAGTGGGCGTTCTATGGCCTGGGATTCCTCGCGATGATCGTTGCGCTGCTCTATTTCAACAATCTGGCGCGACGGGCTCTGGCAACATATTCGCAGGAATGCGGCTGTGTGCAAGGCGGCAAGTCCTCGCCTGAAGCAGGGACAGGGGCCGCCAAGGACAGCTCATGAAATTTTCGAAATGGACCTTTTGGCAATACATCATCACGCGCGCCGCTCGCCGCCAGGGCTTCCTGGATCCGATCGAACTGCTCGCGCGTCTGCGCAGTTTCGCGCAGCCCTCCGAAGTGGGCGAGCCGGTCGAACTGTTGCGTGCCGGCGTCGTGTTCCATGCGCGCGGCCTGATCAACAGCCGCGTGATCCAGTACAACCTGGACTGGGTGTGGCCGTACTGGGTCGAGCGCCAGTATGACCCGCATGACGAATCATTCATTCCACGCGCATTTTCGGTTTCGCATATCAATCTCACCCATCGCAACTGGACCGCGCTCGGCTATCCCGACTGTGAGGAATTTCCGCTGGTCGATCCGTGCGGCCTCCTGACGCCCTGTCTGGACGGCTGGTCCCTCGATGGCTGGGTCTGTACGGAAGAGGGACGCAACCTGTTTCCGTCGCGTATCCGGACCGGCACCCAGCGGCAGGACCTGTCCAGCGGCCTGGCGATCACGACACGGGTCCAGCAGGGTGGCCTGATGCTCAGCAGCACGGCGAGCGTTGAACTCGAGGGCGGCATGCCGGTGTGCGTGCTTACGCTGACGGCCCGAGCCGACAGTCCCGCTTGGCTGGCGCTCGCGTTGCGTCCGGCCAATACGGAAGGGATCAGCTTCATCAATGATGTGGTTCTTTCCCCTGATCGCAGGACCTGGGTCGTGAACGACGAACAGACCGTGGCGTTCAGTTCATCGGCGGAGCGCCACCTGGTGTCCGACTATGGCCATGGCGATGTCGCGCTCCATTTGAAGCAGACGCATGCCTGCGTCGCACCCGATGAGCGCAGCGAGGGCAACTGCGACCGCGGCATGGTCACGGCGGCCGCGCTGTTCGCGATTCCCGCAGGCGGTGAGAGGATTTTGACTGCCCGTATTCCACTGCCGCACAAGGCATCCGCGCTGGCGGAAAATGCCTGGCCGGACCTGCGAGCAAGCGCGTGCACGCTGCAGTGCCCCGATCGCAAGTACCAGGCGCTCTACGATGCGGCGATCACGTCGCTGATTCTGCACTCGCCGGGCGACGTGTATCCTGGCCCCTCGACCTACAGGCGATTCTGGTTTCGTGATGCCGCCTATATCATTCATGCTCTGCTCTGCGTGGGTCTGGAAGCGCGGGCCGCACGCGCGCTGAGCCGCTTTCCCGAGCGCCAAACCCAACTCGGCTATTTTCGTTCGCAGGACGGCGAGTGGGATTCCAACGGTGAGGTGCTGTGGATCCTGCACCGCTATCAGCAGCTCAGCGGCAAGAAATTGACCGCTGACTGGCACAGCGTGATTGCACGCGGCGCGCGCTGGATCATGCGCAAACGGCTTGCCGGCACGCTCGCTACGCCACATGCAGGCTTGCTGCCGGCCGGCTTCAGTGCCGAGCACCTCGGTCCGAACGATTATTACTACTGGGACGACTTCTGGGGTATCGCCGGGCTGCGGTGCGCCGGCGAATTGGTCCGTGGCCATGATGCCGACATGGCCGCCGAGTTCGCGCACGCCGCCGACGATTTCGCCGCGGCGGTGGACCGCAGCCTGGCTTCCTGCGCGCAGCGGCTTGGACGTCCGGGCATGCCGGCTTCGCCTTACCGGCGGCTGGATTCCGGTGCCATCGGTTCGCTCGTGTCCGGCTATCCCTTGCAACAGCTTGCCGCGGATGATCCACGGCTGCTCGACTGCGCGGAGTATCTGCTCAAAGCCTGTTTCATCGATGGCGCATTTTTTCAGGACATGATCCATTCCGGTCTTAACGCATATCTGACCTTGCATGTGGCGCAGGTGCTGCTGCGTGCCGGTGACATCCGGTACCTGGAGCTGATGGACGCGGTGGCAGGCCTGGCGACGCCGACGGACCAATGGCCTGAAGCGATTCATCCGCAGACACGGGGTGGGTGCATGGGTGATGGCCACCATGTGTGGGCAGCGGCCGAATGGGTCCTCATGGTGCGCAACTGCTTTGTGCGCGAAGAGGGCGACCGCCTGATCCTGTGCGCGGGTATCGGCGAGCGCTGGCTGCAGAAGGGCAGTCCCGTGCTGTTCGGTCCGGCTCCGACCTGCTTCGGTCCGGTGTCGATTACCCTGAGTCCGCTCTCGGATACCAGCATCGAAATCGTCCTGCAGACGGCATGGCACGATCAGGAACCCGTCATCGACGTACGTCTTCCCGGCCATGAGCCTGTCACGCTGGAACTCAATGCCACCACCGTCATCGTGACTCGAAAGGAAATCTCCATATGAACATCGCATTACTCACCAATACCTTTACGCCGCACGTGGGGGGCGTGGCGCGCTCGGTGGAGGCATTCGCGAAGGCGTACCGGGAACTCGGTCATCGTGTGCTGGTCGTGGCTCCGGAATTCAAGGATGCGCCGGAGTACGAAACCGATGTCTTTCGCATTCCCGCGATCCAGCATTTCAACGGCAGCGACTTTTCTGTGGTGCTGCCGGTACCGAGCGGACTATACGACAAAATGGACGAATTCGAACCCGACATCATCCACTCCCAGCATCCCTTCTTGCTCGGCATGACCGCAGTACGGATAGCGCGAACGCTCGACCTGCCGCTGGTGTTCACCCACCACACGCTTTACGAGCAGTACACGCATTATGTGCCGGGCGATTCGCCGGCGCTGAAGCGTTTCGTCATCGAACTGTCCACCCGCTATGCGAATCTCGCCGACCAGGTGTTTGCGCCCAGCGAGAGCATTCGCGACTTGCTCATCGAGCGTGGTGTCACCTCGCCGGTGCTGGTGGTACCGACAGGCATCAGCGTGGAGCGCTTTGCATACGGCAAGGGCCGCGAATTTCGGATGAAAAAGCATATTCCCGAAGATGCGTTCGTGGTGGGCCATATGGGACGCCTGGCCCCTGAAAAGAACCTGGAATTTCTCGCACGATCGGTTGTGGCCTTCATGAAGGAGCATGGCGAGGCGGTGTTCCTGCTGGTCGGCGCCGGACCGTCGCAGGGGGCGATAGCGCGGATCTTTGCCGAGGCCGGCATGAGCGGCCGGCTCTCCATGTGCGGCGTTCTGGAGAAGGACGACCTTGCCGATGCGCTCAATGCGATGAGCGTGTTCGCGTTTGCGTCGAAAAGTGAAACCCAGGGCATGGTCCTGATCGAAGCCATGGCTGCCGGCCTGCCGGTGGTTGCGCTCGATGCGCCAGGCGTCAGGGAGGTCGTCGTGGACGCGAGCAACGGACGGGTGATCCGGGCGGAAACGCAGGAGGCCTTCGCCGCCGCGCTCCAGTGGGTCTATGCGTGTTCGCCCGACCGGATGCGCACTCTGGTCGCTGCCGTACGCGCCACGGCCGAAGCCTTTTCCATGGCCGTATCCGCGCGCAGGGCGCTTGCGGCGTATGAAAACCTGCGGCCCGATCCCGCCATCCGGCAGCATGAGGACGAACTCGGCTGGGACCAGATCAGGGCCCGCATCAGGGCCGAGTGGGATATTCTGAAGACGGTTGCGCAGGCCGGCGACGAAGCCTTAAGCGAGAGCTTCTTCGCCTCCGACCAGGAGATGAGACAATGATGAGGCCGGAGATACCGCAAATCGATGGCCTGTCACCCGACCAGCTCATCCGTGCCTCCGACAAGGCTGAGTTACCCTTCCTGTTTCTTTGATGCATACTCACGTTGGCGATGAAGGAAAAAACCGAGGTGGTCACAAACCGCGACCACCTCGGAAAAATATCGGGAAGTTGGGGGATGGGCGTTTTGCGTACAGGCGTGTGCGGAGTTTAGCCCTGGAAGAACCGATCCGCCAGGGTCGTTGTCATGTAGAAGACCTCGAATTCGATCATGTCCGCATCTTCCCGCCGCAGCCATTCCGCCAACCAGGCCGTGCGCAGGGCCAGGGTC
>CAXNFJ010000096.1:0-6828 GCA_964201165.1 Desulfomicrobium sp. | reverse complement strand
AAAGGATGCCCAGGGCCGTGTGCATGGCCCCGCTGTCCGCGCCGCCTCCCAGATCAAGAAAATTGGCCGCTTCGAGGCCGCTGTAATTGAGGATATCCATGCTGGCCATGGCCAGCCCGGCCCCGTTGACCATGAGTCCGACATAACCGTCGAGCTTGTGGTAGCTGAGGCCCGCCTTGCGGGACCGATTTTCCTCCGGGCTCAGGTGCGTGGGTTCGAAGAAGCGGTTCAGGGTCGGGTCGATGCCGATCTGGTGTCCGTCGATCTCGACCTTGCCGTCCAGGGCCAGGAGCGCGCCGTCCGCCGTGACAACGAGCGGGTTGATCTCTGCGAGGAGCAGTCGGTGGCGTAGGCAGCAGTCAAAAAGGTTGGAGAGCAGGGCAAAGAAGGGTTTGAGCAGGTCTTTGGGCAGGCCCAGGTGAAAAAAAATGTTGCGGATTTGATATGGGGCAAGCCCGGTATCGGGCCGCGCGTGTTCGATCAGCAGGGTTTCCGGAGCGCAGGATTCGATGTCCACCCCGCCTATGCGGCCGGCGGTGATGCAAAAGGACCGGCTCTGACGGTCCAGGGTGATGGACAGATAAAGTTCCCGGCTGAACTCGGCCTTGGGTTCGATGCGCACGAGCCGCACCTTCTCCCCCTTGATGGTCAGGGAGAATAGCCGCGTCAGCTCGGCCCGGGCCTGCTCCATGGTGTCTGCGATGCGGATTCCGCCGGCCTTTCCCCGTCCACCGCTCAAAACTTGGGATTTCAGGACCCAGGGCAGCGCGAATTGCGGATTGGGTTCGGCACCTGGCCCTAGAAGCGTTCCCTCGGGGACGGGTATGCGAGCTTCCTGGAAAAGCTGTTTACTGTTGTGTTCATTGAGCTTCATGGCTGTCCTTGCATCAACGGTTGTCAAACACCATGCCTTGGACTATCACCTCGAAATGGTACGCAGGTGGCTTCTCCGGCAGTGGCAGGTCCGGGTCCTCACGATCTTTTCTGTTTGCATACCTGCCTTTTGTTGAAAATCAAGAAAAATTACAGTAACACTCTTTTTTTGTTCATCTACTCCACAAAAAATGCATAAAAATAGAATTTTCGTCACTTTTTTATCGCTTTTTGCGATTAATGTTTTTTGTGTCTCCTCGCTGTGGGCCAACTCCATTTCAATTTCCGATTTGGGGGTGGATAATGCAGCAGGAGCGATGTCCGTCGGGTTCAGTATAGTGGTCAATGATGTGGCGCCCTTGCTTGGGGCTCTGCAAAATGGCGGGGAATACACGGTGCAATGCACGAGCAAGTTGTATCACCGCCGGGCCGGATTTTGGGACTCGTTTTTGTCCGAGGCCGAGTACACCTGCGTGCTGTCGAGCAAACCCATCGCCCGGGAATGCCTGGTACGGGATCAGCGGGGCACGCATTCCATTGAATTTTCGGAATTGCAGAGCGAGTTGAACCGCTTTTGGTCCCGTATTTCCGTCCCCATGGGCACGTGGGAGATGATTGAACGGGGCAGCGCCTACCGGGTCGTGCTGGCCTTCAAGATCACCCGCACCAACATTCCGGGCTGGGTCAGCAAGCCGCTCTTTTTTGTCAGTTGGGAGCTGGTTCCTGAAGTCGTGTACGAGCTGGATTTCGATTTCTGATTCAACCAAGCGCGAGGAGCATGGATAAGTCATCCCGTTTTATTCCCGTCCTGGAACGTACCGCCCACGAACGTCGCAAACGGCAGCGGGAAATCACCCTGGCCATCGTGGGGATCGTCCTCATCGTTGTTCTGACCTGGATCGAATTGCATCTGCTGGGCCTCAATTCTTATCTTTTTTTCGCTCTTTTCAACGTCAATCTCATTCTGCTCATCCTTGTTCTTTTTCTGGTCCTGCGCAACGTCATCAAGCTCGTCCTGGACCGGCGACGGCGAGTGCTGGGGTCGGGCTTGCGCGCCCGTCTGGTGCTGGTCTTCGTGACCCTGTCCATGGTCCCCACCTTCATCATGTTCATCTTGTCCGTGTGGTTTGTGCAGACCTCGGTCGACTACTGGTTTCAGGCCCAGGTCGAAACCTCCATGGATCAGGCCCTGGGCGTGGGCCAGGATTCTTACGCGGCGGCGGAATCCGGCCTTGAAATCAAGGCCCAGGGGATTCTGGACCATTTGCGGGAGCGGCGCCTGGGTGTGGGCGGGAAAGGCGTGGACGAGGCGTTGCGGCTCAAGGGACGGGAGTACAGGCTGACCCTGATCGGAGTGATCTCTGGCGCCTTGGATGAGAGGCACTGGCGGTCTTCCGCAGTCTGGGACAACATCTGGCCCAAGGTCCGGGACGAAGTGCCGTGGACCGATCTGGCCCGGACCCCGAAGTATTGGGCCACACTGTGGCCGCATCCGAGCTCGGATCTGGTTGTGGGGGTCATGCCCATGGATGCCACCGGATCGGCCTTTCTGGTGCTCGGCGCGGAAGTGGGGCAGGGTTTTTTGGACCGCCTCGAACAGATCGCCCAGGGTGTGGGCGAGTACAAGCAGCTGCGCAGCCTCAAATATCCCATGAAGATGACTCTCTACATGGTTCTGGCGCTCATGACCATGCTCATTTTCCTGGGCGCGACCTGGTTCGGTTTTAGGTTGGCCCGTGAAATTAGCGCTCCGGTCCAGGCATTGGCCGCGGGGACCCAACGCATCGCCAAGGGCGATCTCTCCGTGCGCCTGATTGATGAATCCCGCGACGAGTTGGGCCTTCTGGTCCAGTCCTTCAACAGCATGGCCGAGGATCTGGAGCAGAACCGGACCAGCCTGACCCAGGCCAGCCATCAACTTGAAGAACAGTATCAGGCCCTTATCGCCAAGAATCATTATGTGCAGGCCATCCTGGATAATATCACCGCCGGGGTGGTGTCCCTGGACCGCGGCGGCCGGATCATGACCATGAACCGGGCGGCCGAGGCCATACTTGGCCTGGAGGCCGGAGCGCTGATCGGCGATTCGGCCCTGGATCTGCTGGGGCCCGCCCATCGCGATCTGGTGCAGGAGGTCCGGCAGTTGCTCAAGAGCAGTCCCGGCTCCCAGTGGCAGCGCAGACTTGACCTGGAAGTGGGCGGGGAAACGGTCAAACTCCTGATCAATGCCGTGGCCCTCATGGACAGCGAAGGCGGCGACAGCGGTATTGTCGCTGTCTTCGAGAACATCTCGGAGCTGGAAAAGATGCAGCGCCTTGATGCCTGGAAGGAAGTGGCCCGGCGCATCGCCCATGAAATCAAGAATCCGCTCACCCCGATCAAGCTCTCGGCCGAGCGGCTGGAACGCAAGTTCGGATCCGCCATCGAGGACCCCGTCTTTACCCAGTGCACGGGCCTTATCGTCAAGCAGGTGGAGCACTTGCAGGAGATGGTGCGGGAATTTTCGGCCTTTGCCAAACTGCCCGAGGTGACGCTGACCCTCGCACCGATCGAACCCTTGCTGCGGGAGGCCATTTCCGTGTTTTCCGAAAGCCACACCGCCATCCGCTGGAACGTGCGGACCGAAGACGTGCCCCCGGTCATGCTCGACCGCGAGGCCATGAGCCGTGTTTTCTACAACATCCTCCTGAACGCGGCCGAGATTCTGTCCGGACGGGAAGGGGCGCGGGTCGACACCGTCCTGTATTCCCGCAAGCGCAAGGGGCGCGTGTACATTGAAATCAGCGACAATGGTCCGGGCATCAAGCCCGAGGAGCAATCGCGCATGTTCGAACCCTACTATTCGACCAAGCGTAGCGGCACGGGGCTGGGGCTGACCATTGTCAAATCCGTCATCACCGACCACCATGGGCATATCCGGGTCAAACCCAACGAACCGGCGGGGACGACCTTTGTCATAGAACTTCCGGCCGCCCGGAGTGAGGCATAATGCTGAGTAACGCATCCATTCTCATAATCGACGATGAAAAGGATATCCGCTTCTCCCTGCGCGGGATTTTCGAAGACGAAGGCTGGCAGGTGACCGAGGCGGGATCGGGGACCGAGGGGCTGGCCGTGGCCCTGGACGGAGATTTTGACCTGATTTTCCTGGATATCTGGATGCCGGGCATGGATGGGATGAGCGTGCTGTGCGCGCTGCGGGAGAAAGGCGTGGATACTCCGGTGATCATGATTTCCGGACACGGAAACATCGAGACCGCGGTCACGGCCCTGAAAAACGGCGCCTTCGATTTCATCGAAAAGCCCCTGTCTCTGGAAAACACGCTGGTCACGGCGGAAAAGGCGCTGGAATTATCCCTGCTCAAGCGCGAGAACAGGGAACTGCGCTCCCGCATCCAGCCCGAGGGGCCGCCGCTCATCACCGGCAATTCGCCCGGCATTGTCAGGCTGCGGGAACTCATCTCCCAAGTCGCGCCCACCGAGGCCTGGGTGCTCATCACCGGGGAGAACGGGACCGGCAAGGAGGTCGCGGCTCGGGCCATCCACATGGCGAGCAAGAGGGCGCAGCGCGAAATGATCTGCGTGAACTGCGCCGCGATCCCGGAGGAATTGATCGAATCCGAGCTGTTCGGCCATGAGAAGGGGGCCTTTACCGGTGCGGACAAGGCCAAGAAAGGCAAATTCGAGCTGGCCGACAAGAGCACCCTCTTTCTGGACGAGATCGCGGACATGAGTCTCAAAACCCAGGCCAAGATATTGCGTATTCTGCAGGAGCAGAAATTCGAGCGGGTCGGGGGGGTCAAGACCTTCAAGGTCGATGTGCGGGTCATCGCGGCCACCAACAAGGAGCTGGTCCGGGAGATGGACGAGGGTCGCTTCCGGCAGGATCTGTACTATAGGCTCAATGTCTTTCCCGTGACCGTCCCTTCCTTGCGCGATCGATCCGAGGATATTCCCGAAATGATCGAATACTTTTCGCAGCGCATGGTTGAGGAGCACAGCCTGAGGTCCGTGCGTTTCGACCGCGAAGCCATGGATGTGCTCAAACGCTATTCCTGGCCCGGGAATGTGCGCGAACTCAAGAATTTTGTGGAACGGCTTTTCATCCTGTATCAAGGTCAGGAAGTCAGCGTTTCCATGCTCCCGCCCGAATACCGGGCCAACGCGGCCTTGGACATCATGGCCCTGGTCCCGGACGAGCTTTCGGATTTCAAGGAGGCCAGGGCGCGATTCGAGGAAGCCTTTTTGCGCCGGGAGTTGTGCCGCTCCGATGGGAATATCGCCCGCCTGGCCGAAACCATCGGCCTTGAGCGGACGTATCTGTATCGCAAGCTCAAGACCTACGGCATCGACACCGATGAGCGTCGGTCGCGCGACGCTCAGGGGAGACACGGATGATGAAGCAGGATGGCACGCATGGGGAAGGGTGGCGCGCATTGTCAGGGGTGACGCATGTCTCCCTGGAAGTGTCGCCCTGTCCGCTGGCAAGGGTTATTCGTGCACCGCGCTGACACGGTCTACGTGGCCGGTCATGGCGGCATGGTCGGCTCGGCCTTGGTGCGTGGACTGAAGGCCGCCGGATACGGGCGTATCCTGACGCGCAGTCGACGCGAACTGGATTTGACCGATCAGCGTGCCGTGCGGGCCTTTTTTGAAGAGGAGCGGCCGGACCACGTCTTTTTGGCTGCGGCCAAGGTCGGCGGTATCCACGCCAACAATACCTATCCTGCTCAATTCATACATGAAAATTTGATCATCCAGGACAATGTCATCCACAACGCATATGCCTGCGGGTCACAGCGGCTGCTGTTTTTGGGTTCGTCCTGCATCTACCCCAAGCTTGCCCCGCAGCCCCTGCGCGAGGAGCATCTCCTGACCGGCCCTCTGGAGCCGACCAACGAGCCCTATGCCGTGGCCAAGATCGCGGGCATCAAGACCTGCGAATCCTACAACCGCCAGTACGGGACCATGTTCGCGGCCGTCATGCCGACCAATCTGTACGGACTGGGGGACAATTTCCATCCCGAGAACGCGCACGTCATCCCGGCGCTCATGCGCAGGTTTCATGAATCCCGCAATGCCGGGACAGGGGAGGTGACGGTGTGGGGCACGGGAACGGCCAGGCGGGAATTTCTGCATGTCGACGACATGGCGGCGGCCTGTTTGCATATCATGTCCTTGCCCGAGGGGCTGTTCCGGGAGTGGTTTTGTTCCTCCCCCAGGCCATGCTTCGTGAACGTCGGCACGGGCTCGGACATGAGCATCGCGGAGCTTGCGCGGACCGTGGCCGAAGTGGTCGGCTACGGGGGGGATATCCTGTTCGATGCGAGCAAGCCCGACGGTACGCCGGTCAAGTGTCTGGACGTCTCGCGGCTGGGCGGTCTGGGCTGGCGGGCCGGAATAGATTTCAGGCGCGGTCTGACGGAAACGTATGCATGGTTTTTGGAAAATCAGGGCCGCTTTCGCGGTTGAATCAGGGAGAAAAATGAAAAAGGCGCTTATTACCGGCATCACCGGGCAGGACGGGGCATATCTGGCGGAATTCCTGCTGCGCAAAGGTTATGAGGTGCATGGCGTGAAGCGTCGGGCCTCGCTCTTCAATACCGATCGCATCGACCATCTCTATCAGGACCCCCACGCCACGGGTCGGCGTTTTTTTCTGCATTACGGCGACCTGACCGATGCCGCCAACCTGATCCGCATCATTCAGGAAGTGCGACCGGACGAGATCTACAATCTGGCCGCCCAGTCCCACGTCAAGGTGTCCTTCGAGACCCCTGAATATACAGCCAATGTCGACGCCCTGGGTGCCTTGCGCATCCTGGAGGCCATCCGCATCCTGGGTTTGGAGAAGACGACCCGATTTTATCAGGCCTCCACCTCCGAACTGTTCGGCAAGGTCCAGGAGATCCCGCAGCGCGAGACCACACCTTTTTATCCGCGTTCGCCTTATGC
>CAXNFJ010000095.1:0-6861 GCA_964201165.1 Desulfomicrobium sp. | reverse complement strand
TGCTCCCGCTTCGCACACTGCACCATAAATCTCCTTGCCCGGAGGCCAGAACCAAGGCTCAAAAAAATAATTCACTACATCTAACTTTTTTATTGACTACACCCCGCCCGGAACCATAAAGAGTTTCTGAAGACAAACTTTATGTGGAGATGCCATGAATTTCGATCTTCTTGTCACCCTCGGCGCGATCCTCCTTGCGGGGATCTACCTGGTCTCCCGCTTTCGCAAAAAAAGCGGCGGTTGTTGCGGCTGCACGGGTTGTTCAAATGATTTGAAGCCCAAGCCAACCTGTGCGTGTTCAGACAATAAAAACTGAATATCCCTGCTGCTTTTCGTTTACGGAAAGAAACAAACCCCGGAAACGGGCTTTTTTTTAACAAACTGATTAGACGCGACTAATAACGGAGTCCACATGTCCCAAGCCATCACCCTGAGATCCATGCACGCCAACCAATCCGGCATTGTCGTGTCCGTCGGCGCATCGGGAGAACTCGGCCGTCGCATCCGCGACATGGGCCTTGTGCCCGGCACCCCCGTCACCATCGTGGGCCGCGCGCCCCTGCAGGACCCGGTGGCTCTGCGGGTTCGTGATTTCACCCTTACCTTGCGCAACAACGAAGCCGACCTGATCATGGTCAGCGTGAACGAAATCGGAGAAAAACGTCAATGAACGCCACCATGGCCCTGATGGGCAATCCCAATTCCGGCAAGACAACCCTCTTCAACAGCCTGACCGGCGCCCGTCAGCATGTCGGAAACTATCCCGGCATCACCGTTGAGAAACGTGAGGGACGCCTCAAAATTGAAGATCTCGACATCACCGTGGTGGACCTGCCAGGCACGTATTCCCTGACCGCATACACCCAGGATGAGCTGGTAGCGCGCAATTTTCTGTTGGAAAAAAACCCGGATGCCGTGGTCACTGTCCTGGACGCGACCAATCTGGAACGCTCCCTGTATCTGGTGCTCCAGATTCTTGAACTGGGTACCCCGGTCATCGTGGCCCTGAACATGATGGACGAAGTCCGCCGCAAAGGCGTGACCATCGACACGGCCCGCCTATCCGCCCTCATGGGCACGCCAATCCTTGAGATGGTGGCCCGCACGGGCGAAGGCCGGGAAACCCTGCTGCACGAGGCGCGGCAAGCCATGCGCAGCAAGCCCGAACGCACCGTGCTGCGCATTTCCTATGGCCACGACCTTGATGCGACCCTGGACAGCATGCAGGGCCTGATCGAGTCCTCGAATTTTCTGGATGGGCGCTATCCGTCCCGCTGGCTTGGCCTCAAGTACCTGGAGAACGACACCGAGGTCCTGGCCCTGGGAGAATCCGCCCCCCTGGTTCACGAACGCCTGCTTGAAATGACACAGGCCCTTGCCGAGCATTGCCGCAAAACCCTGAATACCGAGCCCGAATCCCTTATCGCGGACTACCGCTACGGATTCATCACCGGCCTCCTGAAGGACGGCGTTATCACGAGGCCCACCACCCAGGCCCGTTTCGACCTCACGGACAAACTCGACAGCGTGCTGACCAATCGCCTGGCCGGTCCCGTGCTCATGTTCGCCATCATCTACATGATGTTCGAATTGACCTTCACCCTGGGAGAAGTGCCCATGGGCTGGGTCGAAGCCTTTTTCGGATGGCTGGGCGACACGGCCACCGCCATCCTTCCCGAAGGCCTCCTCAGCTCCCTGATCGTCTCGGGCATCCTCGACGGCGTAGGCGGCGTGCTCGGCTTCACCCCGCTGATCATGATCATGTTCTTCTTTCTCTCTTTCCTGGAAGACTCGGGTTACATGGCGCGCATGGCCTACATGCTGGACCGTGTCTTCCGCATCTTCGGCCTGCACGGCTGTTCGGTCATGCCGTTCATCATTTCCGGCGGCATCCCCGGCGGCTGCGCCGTGCCCGGGGTCATGGCGGCGCGCACCCTGCGTAGTCCAAAGGAAAAGATCGCCACGGTCCTCACGGCTCCGTTCCTGAGCTGCGGAGCCAAGGTTCCGGTCTTTCTGCTCCTTGCCGCCGCTTTTTTCCCGGGTTCCGGAGCCAGCGCCCTCTTTTGGATCACCCTGGGCGGCTGGGTCATGGCCCTGCTCTCGGCCCGCGTTCTGCGCTCCACCATCATCAGGGGTGAAGCCACGCCCTTTGTCATGGAGTTGCCGCCCTACCGCATGCCCACCTTGAAGGGCATGTGCCTGCACACCTGGGAACGGGTCTGGCAGTACATCAAGAAGGCGGGTACCGTGATTCTGGCCATCTCCATTCTGCTCTGGGCGGCTATGACCTTTCCGGGTCTGTCCGAAGAGCACATCGCACAGTTCGAGGAGCAGCGCGCCGGAATCGAAGCCATGACCTGGGAAAACGACGGGGCCAAGGAAGAAGCCCTGGCCGCGGTGGACAACGCCCAGGCCCAGCAGGCTGTTCGCTCCTCCCTGGCGGGCAAGGTAGGCACGGCGCTGGAGCCCGTTTCCAAACTGGCCGGATTTGACTGGCGGACCAATATCGCGCTCCTGGGTGGATTCGCGGCCAAGGAGGTCATCGTCTCCAGCTTGGGCACAGCCTATTCCCTGGGCGAGGTGGATCCCGAAGAAAGTCTCGGTCTGTCCGAAAAGCTGCGCACCGATTCCGCCTGGAACGTCTGGACGGCGTTAAGCCTCATCGCCTTTGTGCTGCTTTATGCGCCCTGTTTTGTCACAGTGGCCGTCATTGGCCGCGAAATCGGCTGGAAATGGGCCGCCTTCTCCGTGGGCTTCAATACGATCCTTGCCTACTGCGTGTCCGTAGGCATCTATCAAGTGGGCACGGCCCTGTAGCCCGGCCCAAGGAGCAATCATGACCCCGCTCTTTTCACCCTGCGCCAAGTGCAGCCACCCGGCCATCAAGGCCGCGAAGCAATGCAAGACGGCCATGGCCTTGGCCAACGCCAGCAAATCAGACGCAGCCGAGGCCCTGTTGCGGACCGCCATGCAGGACCTGCGCGCCACGGTCACCTTCGAGGACGTGGGCTTCAAGTACCCGAACGCCCTGACCAACGCCCTCTCGCACATCAGCCTGCACATCGCCCAGGGCGAGCGGGTGGCCATCATCGGCAAAATGGGGTCGGGCAAGACCACGCTGGGCAAGCTCGTCAACGGCCTCTACGAACCCCAGAAAGGGGCGGTGAAGATCGGGGGACTCGACATCCGGCAGCTCGACCCGGCCGAACTGCGGGCCAAGATCGGCTACATGGCCCAGGACAATTTTCTGTTCCACGGCACTGTGCGCGAAAACATCACCCTGGGCGCCCCCCATGTCAGCGACCAGGCCCTGTTGCGTGCGGCCACCATTGCCGGGGTCACCGACTTCATCAAAAACAACCCGGCCGGCTTCAACCTGCAGGTCGGAGAGCGGGGGCTGTCCCTTTCCGGCGGCCAGCGCCAAGCCATCACCATCGCCCGCACCCTGCTTCTTGATCCGGACATCGTCATCCTGGACGAACCCAGCAGTTCCATGGATGTGGGCGTGGAAGCCGTGCTCAAGCTCCGCCTCTCCTCGGCCCTGAAAGGCAAGACCCTCATCCTCATCACGCATCGGCCGAGCCTGTTGTCCCTGGCCACACGGGTCATCGCCCTGGATGGCGGGTCCGTCATAGCCGACGGCCCGCGCAACGAAGTCCTGGCCGAACTGCAGAAACGCGGCAACGGAGCCAACAATGCGTAACACTACATACTCTGAATCCGATCTCGAATACATGAGCGTGGTCGATGCGGCCATGTACCGCCGGGGGCATCGCTGGGCCTACGCGCTGTCCCTGACCATCTGCCTGCTTTTGGGCTCGCTGCTGGTCTGGACCCATTTCGCCATCCTGGACGAGGTCACGCGCGGCATGGGACAGGTCATTCCCTCTCAGCGGGTGCAGATCATTCAGAACCTCGAAGGCGGCATTTTGGAGGAAACCCTGGTCCGGGAAAACCAGATCGTGGAAAAAGGCGACATCCTGGTCCGCATCAGCAATGAACTGGCCCAGAGTACTCTGAAGGACACGGCCAGTCAGGCCCTTGAGCATCAGGCCGCCATCGCCCGCCTCAAGGCCGAGTCCTCGAGCACAGAGCCCGTATTCCCGGAAGAACTGCAGACCAAGTCCCCGAAGGCGGTCAGCGACCAGATGGCCATCTACCGGGCGCGCATGGACCAGTTGACCCAGGAGATGAACATCCTGCGCAGCCAGTATACACAGCGCGTGCAGGAGGCCAGCGAGATGGCCATTCGCCGCAACCAGGCGGCCGCAGACCTGAAACTGGCCCAGCAGCAAATGGACATCGCAAAGCCCTTGATGGAAAAAAACGTGTACCCCAAGGTGGAATATATCACTCTGGAACGAAGCGTCAGCTCCCTACGCGGTGATCTGCAAAGCCTGAACGTGGCCATCCCCCGCACCCAGCAAGCGGCCCAGGAAACCAAGGAGCGACAGGCCCAGCGCATCGCGGAGTTCAAAGCCACGGCGTTGCAGGAGATGAACCAGCACCAGGTGGAACTGAACTCCAAGCTGCACGCCCTGTCCGCCGGCCAAGACCGGGTCACGCGCACGGACGTGCGCAGCCCGGTACGCGGTACGGTCAAGCAGGTCATCCTGAACACGGCCGGAGGCGTGGTCAAACCGGGCGAGCCTATTCTCGAGATCATCCCCCTCGACGACACCCTGCTCATCGAGGCCAACATCAAGCCCGCCGACATCGCCTTTTTGCATCCCGGACAAAAAGCCATGATCAAGATCACGGCCTATGACTTCTCCATTTATGGTGGCCTGGAAGGTTCGGTGGAACAGATCAGCGGCGACACCATCGAAGACCAGAAAGGAGAGAGTTTCTACAAGGTCAAGTTGCGCACCCAGGCCTCGGCCATCGTGTACCGGGGCGAAAAGCTGCCCATCATTCCCGGCATGACCGCCAGCGTGGACATTTTGACCGGCAAGAAAAGCGTGCTCGATTATCTGCTGAAACCCATTCTCAAGGCCAAGGAGAACGCCTTGAGGGAGCGTTGAGATATTGAGATGGACCGTCTCCGCGCTCCCTGTGCTGCTTGCGGCGGCCCTTTGCCTTGTAGCCCCGGATGCGGTGACCGAAGCCGGATCCGGATGGGTCCAGAGCCCGATTGCCGAGACGAAAATCAAAACCGAGCCTATTCAAGAGGCGGAGGCAAAAACCGAAACCGCCCAGATTCGGAGCCCTGCAAAGACGCAGGACAAACCGGCTTCCTTCCGGAATCCGGTTGCGGCGACGAAAACCGACCCCGTGCCGATGCAGAGTTCGGATGCAGATGCGAAAGTGGAGACAGAAGCCGTTTCTGTACGAATTCAGAATCAGGCTACGGAGGCGAATGCCACTCCCGCACCGCTTCCGGACTCGGATACGCAGACGGAAAGCGAATCCTCGGTTCAGGATACAGCTCCGGTGACGGAAGCAGAACCCGCGCAGCGTCAGAGTCCGCCCGCAGTGACGAAAGCCAAATCCGTGCGGCCGCAGGCTGCGGCCACAGAGACGGAAACGCAGTCCTTGCGGCTGTTCCAAAGCGCGGCTTTTCGGGGAAATTTCAACGCGTTACCCAAATGGAAGCGTGTCCTGGCCAAGGCACAGGAGCAAATCCGCACCCTCAATACCTGCGGCGCGGGCGCGAATTGTCCCCCCGGCGCCACCAGCTGGCAGCGCGTCATGAAGCAGGCCAAAGGCCAGGATCCCATGGCGCAGCTCCGGATGGTCACTGTTTTTTTCAACAAATGGCCCTACCGCCTGGATCAGGACGCGTACGGAACATCAGACTGGTGGGCCACACCGCAGGAATTTCTGAAAATTTCCGGAGATTGCGAGGATTACGCCATCATTAAATATTTTGCCCTGCGCGAACTTGGCTTTTCTCAGGATGACTTGCGCATCGTGGTCGTGAAGGACCGCATCCGGGGCATTGGTCATGCGGTTCTGGCAGTCTTCCTGCAAAGTGATGCCTTTGTGCTGGACAACAACTCGGACGCGATTTTTTCACATGGCAAATACAAGCACTACATCCCGCAATACTCCTTGAACGAGAAGTATCGTTGGTCACACATCCCGTTGGCGAAACAACCTTAATGGAGACCGGAATATGACAGCAAGCAGCAGAACGGTTCCGCCCGCCATGGGCAAAAGCAGACCCGAACTGGTCATGGGCATCGCCATCATTTCCCTGGTGGTCGTCGCGCTTTTGTCCTGGGTGGGCTGGACCATTCGAGCCAAACAGGGTGAACTGCGCGAGCAGATCCAGGAGAGACTTGAACTCTTGGCCAACAGTCGGACCGAGGTCCTCGGATCCTGGCTTTCGGGCCTGATCCAGCAGACGGACAAGCTCATCTCCTCGGACCTGTTCAGACTCTATGCCACGGACATGGATTTGATCGATGCCGACCCGAGCTTTCTCATCACCGGCATCATCCCCGACGGGGCATCCTCTGACCAGATGTCCCAACTGACGGATCAATTCCCGCTCATGCACCAGACTTTTTCGGATTTCACCGCGTTTGCGGGATTTTTGTCCGGACGCATCGTGCATCGCAGCGGACAGTCCTACATCGGCTCCGACTCCCGGTTGTCCCCGCTCTCGCAGGTGCAAACGGGCCTGATCAAAAAGACCTTCGCCTATCCCATGGCGCATTTTTCTCCCCTTAGGCAGACGGACAACGGATTGGTCATCGACATGTGCGTGCCCATCTTTTCCACGGCCTCGGAAAACGGGGATAAAAAAGCCGTGGCCGTCGTGCTCTTGACCAAAAGCGCAAGCACGACCATCACCACCCTGCTCTCCAACACCCCGCTCTCGAGCAAAGGAGAACGCACGCGGATCATGCAGAT
>CAXNFJ010000094.1:0-6915 GCA_964201165.1 Desulfomicrobium sp. | reverse complement strand
AAGATCGATTGCCAGATCGTTCGAAAAGAATCCCAAAATCTTATCCAAAATTCTGGACATATATTTCCTCTTTTATCATGTTCAGCACGTACGCTGAGAATGCGCGAGCAGTTTCGGAACATGCGCAAGGGCGGAACACGGATTAATTGAGTTGAGATGATACTTAATGAGCCGTTTTGCCTAACAGAACTTCAACGCGCAGGCAACCTCCACTCCAGGCAGGCACAAATCCCAATCATACCAAGCATGTCAACCAACAGATTTTACCCTTTGTCGGTCTACTTTCAGCAACGCTTCGGGCTGCGGGTCCGCAAAATCCCCCTGGATGCCAGCAGCTCCTGCCCAAACCGGGACGGCAGCGTGTCCGGACGTGGATGCACGTTTTGCAACCAAAAGGGTTCCGGAACCGGCTTGGCGAGTGACGGTCTAACCCTGAGCCGACAATATCTCGCCTGGCGGGAGCGATTCCTGGGCACCGCGAAAAACACGCGCTTCCTGGGCTACCTCCAGTCCTTCTCCAACACCCATGGCCCCGCTGAACGGCTCCGGGACCTTATACACGAACTCACCGGACTGCCAGACCTTGTCGGCTTGGCCATCGGAACCCGACCAGACTGCCTGGATGAGGAAAAACTGGAAATTCTCCGGACCGCCCCCTTCGAGGAGGTCTGGCTGGACCTTGGCCTGCAGTCCGCCCAGGATCGCACCCTCAAGCGCATCAACCGGGGACACGATGCCGCGTGCTTCGCCAACTGGGCCACGAAAGCCGGAGACGCGGGCATCAAGGTCTGCGCGCACGTCATCACCGGGCTGCCGGGCGAAGACCTGGCGGACTTCGAACAAACCATGGCCTTTGTCAACAGCCTGCCCGTGGCCGGCATTAAAATACATAATCTCTATATTTGCCGGGACACACCCCTGGAGTCTGCCTGGCGTTCCGGAGCATTCGAGCTTCTTTCCAGAGAGGAATCCCTGGTCTGGCTCTTGCGAGGCATCGCCCTGTTGCGTCCGGACATCGTCATCCATCGCATGAACAGCGATCCCGGCCTGGACGAACTGGTGGCCCCGGATTGGGCAAAAGAAAAGGCGGAATTTCTCAATACGGTGAAACATCGCCTACGCGAGACGGACTCGTGGCAGGGAAAAGCGCTCGGGCTGGCCTTGCCTGAGTGGTTCGACGTGCAAAAACGGGGGAAAACATGAGCAGCATCTCGGAAACATTTGCGAACCAGTGGTTTTCGGCCACCTTTCAGTGGATCGACGGGCTCCTGGTCGAAATCAAGCTCACTCAGGGACGCAAGGCATGCACCCCACCACAATCTCCTTATGGGCATCAATTATCCAAAATCATTGCGGATTACGTTCAACTTGAAGCAGACATGTGGCCCGAACTGCCCCTGGACAAGAGCAAATCGAGCACGTTTTCCCTCACGGTTCTGGACAACCTCCGCCGCATCCCCCGGGGATCCTGGACCACCTATGGCCAGTTGGCAGCCCACAGCGGCTCACCCCGCGCAGCCCGTGCCGTGGGTGGAGTCATGGCCAAAAACCCATGGCCCCTGCTGTATCCCTGTCATCGGGTGCTGGCCGGTAATCGTGGTCTGGGAGGATTCGGTCCGGGGATCGAATTGAAACGGACCCTGCTTATTCTTGAGAAGGCTCTCTTTCAGGGGTGAATGCGGGATGGCGCAGCTCTTCGTCGACCACATCCGCGTCTTCGGCATACAGGCGGACCAGATTGCGCAGATGGGCGAAGCTGGTTTCATCCATGCGCAAGAAATCGATCGCACCGTCCTGCCCGGCGCGAATGATGCGGCCACGCATATGCATGCGCAGCCCGGATTCAAGTTCCAGGGTGACGTCGCATTCCTTGCCGGGGACAATCCATTCTTCCGTGGCGCAGCTGAGTCCTTTGAGGCTCAGGTCATGTACCCGGCCCCGAACCCTTTTCCCTTCAAAAGCGATGGTCAGGGGAAATTCCAGACTGACCCGGCATCTCTTGCGTCGTTCTTGTGTCATAGTACCTCCAGCCCGTAGGCGTGATCCTTTTTAACGATCGGGACACATCAGCCATGAGCAGGCGCCGTGCGTGTGGTCGAAGCGGGCATGAAACGCGTTTACGCGAATATCAAACCCTCGTCGACTCCAAAGGCTCATGATCGCATGCACCTGAACAAAATGCATGAAGCGGGATCAGTTGGCCCAAATGTGTACGTGCGTATTGGATTTCGCTTTGACGCGGACTCGTCGCATCTCCCTGCGCCTATGAGCCCATGAGCACCCGCCCCGACTTCTCCGCAAAAAAAAAGCCCCGGCCAAACCGGGGCGCTCTTTATTCAAGGAATATCTTTTTCTTGGTCTTGGGCGGTTCGGGCTGAGACTCAGTCGGTTTCTTGCGGCTGGGACGGACATTTTCCCTGCTCCGGGACGGCTTGGTCTCCGGGGACGCATCATCGGGCTTGGGCCGGGCCTCGCCCCGGGCCGGGTGCGGAACGGATGCGGGACGCGGAGCTGGTGCCGGACCGGCAGCCGGGGCCGGGGTCGGGGTCGGCGCAGACGCGGGCGCGGTTGCAGGATTTGGTGCCCCGGATTCGCTCGCTGCCTCACGCCCTGCCTCGGGCTTTGGCCCGGAAGACTTACGTGGACGGCGACGGCGACGCTTTTTGGGTGCGGTCGCGGGCGGACCCTCGACGGCACCATCTTCAATGACATCACCACCCGTGGAAAGGGCGGCCTCAGAGGCGTCCGCTGCGAGTTCGACCGATGGCGCAACGGCCGGAGGACGAACCGCTTTCGGTGGACGTGGAGCGCGAGGCTCCTGCCGGGGAGCACGCGCTTCCGGACGCGGGGCCTCTTGGGCCGCTACCGGTGCGGCAAGGGCTGGCTGCGAAACGGGCGCCACCGGCGCGGCAGGTGTCACGACAAAACTCTCTTCCGCATCGGAAGCGGCCATGGGCAATTCCGTCTGGACCTGTCCCTGGCTCCCGGATTCCACACTGCTCGCCGGCTTTTTGCGAGACCGCTTGCGCCTGCGCTTCTCGCCTTCGGGCCGTCCGCTGTCGGGCTGCAGTTCCGGGCTGGAGTCCGGCGCCAACACCGCTCGGGACTCGGACTGCGGGGCCAGTCCGGACTCAGGCTGCGGTGCGGGTATGGGCTCGGACTGCGACGCGGGTCTGGGCTCGGGCTGCTGCGCCGGTCTGGACTCGGACTGCTGCGCGGGTCTGGGTGCAGGCTGCTTGCCCCGGGATTCGGGACGTCCAGGACGGGCCATCTCGATCAGTTTTTCCGAAGGCTGCTCCAGAGGGGCATGAAAGGTGTCCTGATAAAACTCATCCACGAGCATGGCCAAAAGCGCCCGAGAATCATCATTGGTGGCAAGTTCCCCCACAGTGCGCATGAAGCGCTGCATCCGCTCCTTCTGAATATTGTCAGCCTTGCGCAAGCGCGCTTCCAGCAAAAACACGGCCCGCTGGGAAATGAGCGTTTCCAGTTCCTCGTCGGCCGGAATGGGATGCTCGACCATGGGGATGGCGAATTTCTTGGCGATCTGCTCCAGTTCGATCTCTTCCATGCCCGAAACCAGGGAGATGGCCACTCCGGCCGCTCCGGCCCGGCCCGTGCGGCCGGTGCGGTGCACGTAGGCTTCATGATCCTGGGGCGGCTGGTATTGGAAGACATGGGACAACTCGTGGATGTCTATGCCACGCGCGGCCACGTCCGTGGCCACCAGAAACTTAAGCTTGTTCAGGCGCAGTTTCTCGAGCACTTCTTCCCGGGCCGCCTGGGTCAGATCGGCGCTGATTTCGCCCACGTCATATCCGAAGCGCCGCAGCACCACGGAAACAAAATGCACATCCGCCTTGGTGTTGCAGAAGATGATGGCCGATGCAGGGTTTTCCTGCTCGATGATCTTGACCAGAATACGGCTCTTCTGCATGGCCGGCACCTTGTAGAACACATGCAGGACGTCGCTGACATGAACCTGGTCTTGGCTCAGTGACACAAAGATCGGGTCTTTGAGGAACTGCTGGGCCAGACGTTTCACATGCCCCGGGTAGGTGGCCGAGAACATGGCCGATTGCAACCCGCGCGGCAGATAACGCTGCAACTGTTTCATGTCGGGATAAAAACCCATGGACAACATGCGATCGGCCTCGTCGAAGACCATGATCTTCAGGCGGTCCAGATTCAGGTTGCCCTTGAGCAAATGATCCAGAATACGACCGGGCGTGCCGATGATAAGCTGCGCCCCGCTTTCGAGTCCCTGAATCTGAGCCTTGTAGCCCACGCCGCCGTAAATGGACAACGGCCGGATGCCGGACTCCCGGGCCAGTTCCTCGGCGTCGCGGGTGACCTGCACGGCCAATTCGCGGGTGGGGACCAGCACCAAGGCCTGCGGCGCGCCAAGGCCGGTCTCGATACGGTTCAGGATGGGCAGCAGGAACGCCCCGGTTTTGCCGCTGCCGGTCTGGGACTGGACCATGACGTCCTGCCCGCCAAGCATGTACGGGATGGTTTGCACCTGCACCGGCATGAGTTCGGTCCAGTTCAGACGATTCGCCGCGGCCCGCAGGACCGGCGGCAGATCGTCCATGGAAAATGCCTTGCCTTCGAAATTCTCGGTTTGGGAGGCCTCGTTGTGGGCGTCACCAAAATCAGTAGTGTCTGTCATACATTTCCTACACAGTTTCTGCGTGCATGCGGTCCACGATTCCAAGCACCATTTCGATGACGGAATTGCTGACCAGCATGCCCTTACGTGTCAATTGAAGATGACCGGAACGGAGGCAAACCAGCCCGCTGGAGCGCAATTGCTCAACAGCCGGGAGGTGCCACGGAAATTCCGTCCCCGTCGTTGCCATGAATTTTTCAAGGTCAAGGCCCCTGCTTGTACGCAGGGCCAGCATGACCATTTCCTGCCAGCGCGTCTGCGCGGACAGATTCTCCACCTCGTCCGGCACCCCGCCTCTAGCGACGGTCCGCGCGTAATCTCCGAGGCCCGTCGGGTTTGTCCAGCGGCGATCTCCCAGGGTGGACACGGCCGAGGGTCCAAGGCCCAGGTACTCCTGACCGGACCAATACCCCTGATTGTGCCTACTCTCCAGACCGGGCCGGGCATGGTTCGAGATCTCGTAGTGCATGTACCCGCTTGCCTGAAGAAACTCCGATCCATCAAGATACATCCGCGCCCCCACGTCCTCGTCCGGCAGGGTCAAGTCCCCGGCGTGAACCCGGCAGGTCAGGGCCGTCCCCTCTTCCAGGCTCAATCCATAACAGGACAGATGTTCCGGGGCCAGCGTCACGGCCTCGGCCAGATCCCGCATCCAGCGGGACAAATCCTGACCGGGCAGGCCCCAGATCAGATCAAGGCTCAGATTCGAAAATCCTGCAGCCCTCGCCGCATGCACCGCTTGCCGGGCCTGGTCGCTGGTGTGCGGACGGCCCATCATCACCAGCAGATCGTCCTGCAGGCTCTGCACACCAAGGCTCAGACGGTTCACACCAAGCCTGCGCACACTGTCCAAAAATCCGGACGTAAGCACTGATTCCGGATTGGCTTCCAACGTTATCTCGGCCTCTGCCTCCACGTCAAAAGAGGTGCTGGCCGCATCAAGGATCGCCCCTATCTGGCCCGGTTCCAGCAGTGAAGGCGTGCCGCCTCCAAAAAAAACCGTCTCCACCGGCACTCGGCCCAGCCGCCTGCCCCAACCCGCCATTTCCCGCAGCACCAATTCCGTATAATCCGCCGCGGCGGCCGGGGAAAACGGGCCGGAATGAAAAGCGCAGTACCCGCATTTGCGCACGCAAAAGGGCACATGAACATAAAGCAGCATGGGCTAGGCGAGCCTGCCCAGGTCAGAGCCATAGCGCTCGAACTCGCTGTATAGACAGCCGCAGTACTGCTGGCGATACACCCCCCAATCCTTGGACTGGGCAATGCCTTCGGACCAGCCCGAACGGAAATCCTGATAATGAAAGTCCACGCCCGAACCTACGGCTAGATCCCGGCCCACGGTCATGATCTGCTCGTGCTTCTGGAACTTGCTGTATAGGAGCGTGGTCGTGAACGAATCGAACTTCCCACGCCGGGCAATGGACAGGGTCCGCTCCAGACGCAAGGCGTAGCAGGGCAGACAGCGGTTCGGTTCGCGGTATGTCACGGCGCGGAAATAGACTTTTGGGTCGTACTCGTCGTCCTTGAAGATGACCGGGATGCCGAGGCGCTCGGCCACCTGCACCACGCCTTCACGGCGGCGCAGATATTCCTGCACGGGGTGTATGTTCGGATTGTAGTAGAAACCCGTCACACCCATCCCTGCCTCAAGCAAGGCTCGAATGGGTGTGATGGCGCACGGCCCACAACAGATGTGAACCAGAATCTTCATGGGAAAACCTAGCAAAATGCGCAGTTAGGCGTTGCCGTCGGCATGATGAAAATCTTTCGCTCGAAGGTTTGCTCATATTCCATGAGCTTCTCGCGCTTGCGGTTGACCAGGTAGGCCATGAGGTCCGCATCGGTCATATAGGTGAAAGGCTCGGTCAGCTTGTCCTTGCGCAGTTCGCGATAGATGTCTTTCAAGGCCTGCATGGACCGCCATTCCAGATTGCGTCGCGTACCGGCTCCGGAACAATGCGGGCAGGTCTCCAGGCTTCCGGACAGGGCGGAGGTGCCAAGACGCTGACGCACGATCTCAAGCAGACCGAACTTGGAAATGCGTCCGATATCCGTGCGTGCCCGGTCGACCTTCAGGGCCTGGCGCAACACCTTCTCCACTTCGCGAATATGCTTGCCGTCCTTCATCTCGATGAAATCGACCACGATCTGGCCGCCGATGTCGCGCAGCATGAGCTGATTGGGAATTTCCTGGGCAGCCTCGATGTTGGTGCGCAGGGCCATTTCCTTGAAATTCTTCT
>CAXNFJ010000093.1:0-6945 GCA_964201165.1 Desulfomicrobium sp. | reverse complement strand
GGCCAGAAGATGGGGAGAGGCGATCGCAACGTGAATACGGTTGATACGGTGATACGCGGGGTCGTTGCGCGCGTGTCAATATGACCCATGCAGCCATTCCTTTTCGTATATCAGGTTCGGAATGTGCTTAAATCGTCCGGCGACTCTTTTCGACGGCAGGAGCCGTGGTCAGGGCTTTGATTTGCTTGATTTCTGCGGCTGGGTAGCGGGATATTCTGGCCTCGGCGTGCGATGCGCCACTTGAAACCTCTCAGACAGGTTTAGCTTTATCGCTGGGGCGCGGCCGGAAGTTCGGGGATGCGGAGCCGGAAGGGGGCGCTCCTCACAGTGATTGCAGGTACGCCTTGGTGATCCACTGGTCGCCGTCCTCCTCGGTCAGGTTCTCGAAGCATGCGACGGGTCTGCCCAGATAGTGTTCTGAATACGCGCGGACATATTCGTCGCGGTCCATGTTCCGGCGTTCGTAGAGTTGGCGGAAGATGCTGGCCTGGATTCTGTTGATGAGCATGGAGTCTCCGTTCGTGGCGTTGGGCATGGCGACGCGCTCACGGCCCGGAACTCCCGGACATCCGGGCCGCAGGCGCAATCGCATCGTCCGGGTGCTGGTCTTCAGCAGACCCCGGCGTCCAGGCATTCCTGATGCTTGGCCAGGGCCTGAATCTCGCCTTGGGTCAAGGGGCGGCCCGCGTGGTTTGCGCGTTCGCGGATGGTGTCCATCAGGCTGGTGATGGAGTGCAACGGTCCTTCCAGGCCCACTTGGCGCAGCATGGTCCTGACGGCTCCCCGCCCGGCCTTGGCGCCCAGGGCCAGGATGCGCTTGGCACCTGTCCGGGCCGGGTCGTAGGGTTCGAACAGGGCCGGGTTTTTCAAAATGCCGTCCACATGCAGTCCTGATTCGGCCGCGAAGATGTCGCCTCCGGACATGGGCCGGTTGCGGGCCACCGGAATGCGGGCGTATTCGGCCACCAGATCGCACAGATCACGCACCAGGTTCATGTCGTAAATGTCGTAGCCCTGCACCAGCCGCAGGTGTCCGGCCACTTCCTCCAGGGCTGAGATGCCCGAGCGCTCGCCAATCCCCAGTACCGAGACATCGGCCCAGTGCGCGCCCGCCTCCAGGGCCGTGATGGCGTTGGCCGTGGCCATGCCGAAATCGTTGTGGCAGTGGATGGCTATCTCCATGTGCACGCCGTCCGCAAAGAAGCGCACCAACTCGGCGATGCGGGTCGGGGTCATGACACCCAACGTGTCGGCCAGACGGATGCGCACGGCACCGAGTTCCCTGGCCATGCGGGCCATGGACAGGGCGAAGTCCTGATCGGCGCGGGTCACGTCCTCAAGGCCGATGCTGATGCGGCGGATGCCGCAGGAGTGGGCCAGGCCCACGGTCTCGCGCAGCATGCGGGTCAGGCCCTCCCGGTCCGTGCGCAGTCGCTCGGCGATATGCAGGTCGGAGACGGGCAGGCCGATATTGATCGTATCGATGCCCAGACCCGCGGCCCGGTACACATCCACGGTGCGGCAGGGCGACCAGACGCTCAGGTCGCAGGTCACGCCCCGGCCGCGCAACGCCTGCACCACTTCATCCAGCCCGCTTTGGCCCATCCAGCCGATCTCTATCTCTTCCACACCCATGTCCGCGATGCGGCTGGCGATGCGGATTCTGGCTTCCTGCGGGATGCTGGTCCCGAACATTTGCGCCCCTTCCCTGAGTGTCGTGTCGATGAGCATGCGTCCTCCCGTGTTTGCAGTGTCTTTGCACAGTCGGTGCCAGGAAGCTGATGTTCCCCATGAGCATGTATTTTAAGGCTTTGTTTGCAACGCACGAGCTTGCGACACGGCCGACGGAAGTGTCGCGACCTACATTTTTGTCTTTGTGCTTTGTGTAGGTTTGTAGGGCGCATGGTTCGGGATGGCTAAAATAAAAATATTAAAAATCAGTATGTTACTTTGTTTTGTGAGTTTTGGCACGACCGTTGCCCTAGGGAGATTCAGGTACGGCACACAACTACACCAAAAACTCTCACATAAAGGAGCATCATCATGAGGAAGATCGCAATTTACGGAAAGGGCGGCATCGGCAAGTCCACCACCACGCAGAACACGGTCGCAGGCCTGTCGGAAATGGGCAAGAAGATCATGGTTGTCGGCTGCGACCCCAAGGCCGACTCGACCCGTCTGCTCCTCGGCGGCCTGGCCCAGAAGTCCGTTCTGGATACCCTGCGCGACGAAGGCGAAGACGTTGAACTGGCCGACATCCGCAAAGCCGGCTTCAACGGCACCTGGTGCGTAGAGTCCGGCGGACCCGAGCCGGGCGTTGGTTGCGCCGGCCGCGGCATCATCACCTCTATCAACATGCTTGAGTCTCTTGGCGCCTATCACGAGTCCGAAGCCCTGGATTACGCGTTCTACGACGTTCTGGGCGACGTTGTGTGCGGCGGGTTCGCCATGCCCATCCGCGATGGCAAGGCCGAAGAGATCTACATCGTTTGTTCCGGCGAGATGATGGCCATGTATGCGGCCAATAATATCTGCAAGGGCATCATGAAATACGCCGAATCCGGCAGTGTGCGTCTGGGCGGATTGATCTGCAACTCCCGTAACGTCGATAACGAACGCGAAATGATCGAAGAGCTGGCCAAGAAAATCGGCACGCAGATGATCTACTTCGTGCCCCGCGACAACGACGTGCAGCGCGCCGAGATCAACCGCATGACCGTCATCGAATGGAACCCCAAGGCTCCCCAGGCCGATCACTACCGCAATCTGGCCAAGGCCATCGACCAGAACACGAATTTTGTTGTTCCGAAGCCTCTGGAAATCCAGGAACTGGAACAGCTCCTCATGGACTTCGGCCTGCTTGAAGCGGTCTAGGAGGCCGTTGAAAAATCCGTTCTGGACTGCGTTGCTCCCCGATTTTGAAGGGCTCGTGTAGTCGGCTACACTTCACCCTTAAAAATCGGCTCGCGCCTTGCCACAACGGTTTTTGAACAGCCTGTGAGTAAAAATTCAATAATAACAAAATAATATAGCGAATCGAAGGAGAGAAAACATATGATCATGGTTAGAGCAATCGTACGCCCCGAAAAGTCCGATGACGTCCTCGCAGCCCTCATGGATGCAGGTTTTCCGGCGGTGACCAAATATTCCGTGGCCGGTCGCGGCAAGCAGCGCGGCATCAAGATCGGCGAAGTGACCTACGACGAGATCCCCAAGACCATGCTCATGAGCGTGATCAACGCGGCGGACAAGGATTACGTCATCAGCGTGATCATGAAGGCGGCCCGCAGCGGCGCCAAGGGCGCTTTCGGCGACGGCAAGATTTTCGTGAGCGACGTGGACGACGTGTACACCATCAGTTCCGGTATTTGTGATTCCGCCTCCGAAGGAGTCTAGCCATGAAAGAAGTGATCGCGGTCATCCGCATGAACATGATGAACAAGACCAAGAAGGCCCTGCAGGACGCGGGCGTGGTCGCCTTCTTTGCCCATGAGGCCTTCGGGCGCGGCAAGGGCCTGGTGGACGCGAAACCCCTCGAAGGAGCCAGGAAGGGGATCGAGGAAGCGGTGGCCGTGCTGGGGGAAAAGGGCAAGCTCTATCCCAAACGCATGCTGACCGTCGTGGTCACCGATGATCTGGTGCCCGATGTGGTCAAGGTCATCACCGACACCAACAAGACGGGCCAGGCAGGCGACGGCAAGATCTTCGTTTTGCCCATGACCGACGCGGTGCGGGTCAGGACCGGAGAAAAGGGCACCAAGTCCATTGAATAGAGCCGATTTCATTCTTTTGAAATCAGGACACACGAAGGAGAATACCATGGCATCATCAGCAAAAAAGCTCGTCAACTGGACGCCCACGGATATCAAGGCGGAGATGCTCGCCAAGTATCCGCCCAAGGTGGCCAGAAAGCGCGCCTCCCAGATCCTCATCAACGAGGCCCTGGGGAACGAAACGCCTGAAATATCGGCCAATGTGCGCACCATCCCCGGCATCATCACCATGCGCGGCTGCACCTACGCAGGGTGCAAGGGTGTTATCCTCGGGCCCACCCGCGACATCGTCAATATCACCCACGGCCCCATCGGCTGCGGTTTCTATTCCTGGCTGACCCGGCGCAACCAAACCGACGCATCGGCCGAAGGCGCGGAAAACTTCATCCCGTACTGCTTTTCCACGGACATGCAGGACCAGGACATCATCTTCGGCGGGGAAAAGAAGCTGCAGGCGGCCATCCAGGAAGCCTATGACATCTTCCACCCCAAGGCCATCGCCATCTTCGCCACCTGTCCCGTCGGCCTCATCGGTGATGACATCCACGCCGTGGCGCGCAAGATGAAGGTTAAGTTCGGCGACTGCAACGTCTTCGCCTTCAGCTGCGAAGGCTACAAGGGCGTCAGCCAGTCCGCCGGTCACCACATCGCCAACAACAAGATCTTCAGCGAGGTGGTGGGCGAGAACGATGCCGAGAAACCCGGCCAGTTCAAAATCACCCTCCTGGGCGAATACAACATCGGCGGCGATGGATTCGAGATCGATCGCATCCTCAAGAAGTGCGGCATCACCAACATCTCCACCTTCTCCGGCAACTCGACCTACGACCAGTTCGCCTCGGCCCACAAGGCCGACCTGTCCGCGGTCATGTGCCACCGTTCCATCAACTACGTGGCCGACATGCTTGAAACCAAGTTCGGCATCCCGTGGATCAAGGTCAACTTCATCGGCGCCAAGTCCACGGCCAAATCTCTGCGCAAGATCGCCGAGTATTTCGGTGACCCGGGCCTGATCGCCCGCGTGGAAGAGGTCATCGCCGAAGAAATGCCCGCCGTGGAAGCCGTCATCAGCGACGTGCTGCCCCGCACCACGGGCAAGACGGCCATGCTCTTCGTCGGCGGTTCCCGCGCCCACCATTATCAGGACCTCTTTGCCGAGATGGGCATGAAGACCGTGGCCGCCGGCTACGAATTCGCCCACCGCGACGACTACGAAGGCCGGCACGTCATCCCGAGTCTGAAGGTCGACGCCGACAGCCGCAACATCGAGGAAATCGAGGTCGAGGCAGATGAAACCCGCTACGCGCCGCGCAAGACCTCCGAGGAGCTGGCCAAGCTTGAGGCCGCCGGGTTTAAGTTCAAGGAATATGAAGGTCTGATCCCGGATATGGACCACCAGACGCTGATCATCGACGACCTGAACCAGTACGAGGCGGAAAAGCTGGTCGAGATCGTAAAGCCCGACATCTTCTGCGCCGGCGTCAAGGAGAAGTTCTCCATCCAGAAGCTGGGCATCCCCATGAAGCAGCTGCACAGCTACGATTCCGGCGGCCCTTATGCGGGATTTCAGGGCGCGGTCAATTTCTATCACGAAATCGACCGTCTCGTGAACAGCAAGGTCTGGAGCTACATGAAGGCCCCCTGGCAGGAAAGCCCGGAACTGTCCGCTACGTATGTGTGGGAATAAGAGGAAATAATCATGCTACTGAGACACACACCCAAAGAAATAAAGGAACGCAGCGCCCTGGCCATCAATCCGGCCAAGACCTGCCAGCCCATCGGGGCCATGTACGCGGCGCTGGGCGTCCACGGCTGCCTGCCGCACTCCCACGGCTCCCAGGGCTGCTGCGCCTACCACCGCAGCGCCCTGACCCGGCACTACAAGGAACCTGTCTCGGCGGCCACCAGCTCCTTCACCGAAGGCGCCTCGGTCTTCGGCGGCGGCGCCAACCTGCTCACGGCCATCGAGAATATCTTCATGGTCTATGAGCCCGACGTCATCGCCGTGCACACGACCTGCCTGTCCGAGACCATCGGCGACGACCTGCCCCAGATGACCGACAAGGCCATAAAATCCGGCAAGGTCCCGGCCGGCAAGCACATCATCTACGCCAACACTCCGAGCTACGTCGGCTCCCATGTCACGGGCTTCTCGAACATGGTCAAGGGCATGGCCAAGGGCCTGGCCATCAAGACCGGCAAGAAGAACGGCCGCGTGAACATCATCCCCGGCTGGGTCGAACCCTCGGACATGGAAGAGGTCAAACGCCTGACCGCCCTCATGGGTCTTGATATCATCCTCTTCCCGGACACCTCCGGCGTGTTGAACGGCGCCCTGACCGGGGAGTACAAGATGTTCCCCGAGGGCGGCACCCCCATCGCCGACCTGCAGGCCTCCGGCGACGCCATCGGCACCCTGGCCCTGGGCGAATGGTGCTCGGCCGACGCGGCCCGCTGGCTCGATACCCAGTGCAAGGTGCCCTGCACCGTGCTGGATATGCCCTTCGGCCTCAAGGCCACGGACCGGTTCGTCGACACCCTGCGCAAGGTCGCCGGCGTGAGCGTGCCTGACACCGTCGCCTTCGAGCGCGGGCAACTGGTCGATCTGATCTCCGACATGCACCAGTACTTCTACGGCAAGAAGGTGGCCCTGGTCGGCGATCCGGATCAGCTCATCTCCATGACCGAGTTCCTGGTCTCCATCGACATGAAGCCCGTGCACATCGTCACCGGCACGCCGGGTAACAAGTTCGAGAAGCGCATCGACGAGATCACTGCCGCCGCCGGCTACAAGGCCAACGTCAAGGCGGGCGGGGACATGTTCCTCCTGCATCAGTGGATCAAGAACGAGCCCGTCGATCTGATTATCGGCAACACCTACTGCAAGTACATCGCCCGCGATGAGGACACCCCATTGCTGCGCTTCGGCTTTCCGATCCTGGACCGCGTCGGGCACCAGTACTTCCCGACCGTCGGCTACAAGGGCGGACTGCACATGCTGACCAGGATTCTCGACCTCATCCTGACCCGCACGGATCGTGATGAAACCGAAGAGCGTCTCGAACTCGTTTACTAACCACACGGCGGCGGGGCAGGCCCCGCCGCGTTTTGAGAAGGGACCGATCATGCAACACGCTAAAGCCAATCAAACACGCTCCAGCCGCCCAAGCGG
>CAXNFJ010000092.1:0-7068 GCA_964201165.1 Desulfomicrobium sp. | reverse complement strand
CCTTGGCGATGGAGATGGCTTCCATGAATCCGAGCAGGGCGATGATGGCGGCGTTCGGGAGAAGCCGGGCCATGACGGACAGATCGAAATGCGGGATGGACAGGGCGGGCAGGCCACCGGGCACGGCTCCGACCACGGAGCCGCCGCCGATCATGGTCAAGGCCACGGGGTCCAGGGGAGAGTTGCCGACGCGGATGCGCCAGGTCCGGCCATCGTTCATCTCGCCCGCCGGGATGACGGCATCCTCGGGGTAGAAGGTCATGCCCCCGTTGGCACCGGGCACGGCCTGAAAAAGCATGCCGCGGAGTACGGCCTTGACATTCTTGGCCTGGCTTTTGGCGATGTCCATTTCCAGAGCCAGACGGCGCAGTTCATGTTCGCCGTCGGCCACGGCGAAGTTCTCACCCTGAGTCCTGGCTTCTTCCATGGCGGAGGTCAGGGTCGTGCGCCTGACGGCCAAGGTGGTTTGGGCCTGCATGGCCGCATTGTATGTGGTCAGGGCTTCGCTTGCCTGAGGCGCGGCCAGGGACCGGACGCTTACGGTGGCGTTGTGCTCAAAGCCGGTGCCCCATGCGAAGAGAGTGGTCAGGGCCACGGCCACCAGCACGTTTGGAATGCGCGGGTTGATGCGTTTGAGGACGAGCATGAGTACAAAGGCGAAAAGGCCCAGGGCCAGTGTCGGCCAGTGCGTGTAGTGCATGGCCGCCTGCGCGACCCGCAGGATGGTTTCGTAATGGTGCTCGGCGCTGTCCACGGACACGCCGAACATCTTGGACAGCTGGCTGGTGGCGATGATGATGGCCGCGGCGTTGGTGAAGCCGGCCACCACCGGGTGGGAAAGAAAATTGACGACCAGCCCCAAACGCAACACGCCAAGGGAAAGCTGGAAAATGCCCACGGCCAGGGCCAGAAGAACGGCGTAGGCGATGTAGCTCTCGCTGCCTGCCGTGGCCAGGGGTTCGAGGCAGGCGGCAGTCATGAGGGAGACTACGGCCACCGGCCCGGTGGAGAGCTGACGGCTGGACCCGAACAACGCGGCCACAAGAGGCGGCAGGAAGGACGCATACAGGCCGTAGTACGGAGGCAGACCCGCGAGCTGCGCATAGGCCATGCTTTGCGGGATGAGCACCAGGGCCACGGTCAGCCCGGCCATAAAATCCATTTTGAAATGTTCGGTGGAATACGTTCTGATCCATCCGAAAAACGGAACCATTTTCAAAACAAGAGTGGCCATGATACCTCCGGCGGCGCTGAAATGCGGCCTGCGGAAAATGTGCCCCGTGATCGAAGGGGGGCGTGCGTGAAAAAGAACGGGTTGTGACGCGTCATTTGACCGTGAACAGAGCCAATCCGGTTTGTCCGAGGACCTGTTCACCCTCTTCCGGCTCGCTCAGGATGAATTCGATGCGGCCGCAGCTGCGCACGAGCTCGCTGACGGCTTCATCGACACATCCGAACCTGACTTCGTGCTGGATGTTCAGGTGTTGCTGCGCCGCCGCTTCCTGCCAGGCGGCGGCGCGCGATGCCAATTGTGAGAAGGACTCCCGCCAGCCCAGATCCGGCTTGGGCATGCCGATGCTCAGGAGCAAAAGGTCACTGCCCATCCGTTCGGCCACGCTCACGGCATATTCTTTTAGGCGCGCGGAGAAGGTGCAGCCGTGGCCGATGACCAGGATGCGTCGTCCTGTTCCGGAGTGCCGGACGACATCGGCCGCGAGCATTTGCTCTCCGGCTTCAGCCAGGGCGACGGCTTCGGTATAGTCCGCCAGACGATCCTGGACGGATTGGGCTCGGCGCAGCGCGGGGGGGCGTGACTGGATGGTGTTTCGTAGCCAATTGCGGGGCATGTGTTCTCTCCTGATCTGGGGGGGCGGGATGACTTACTTTGCCTGCAAGGTCGGGCGGGGGCGTTTTTCAACCTGCTTGACCGCTTCGGTCTGCGCTTTGGGCTGCGGGCGGTCCCCCTTGAGCAGGAGCGTGGCGTCCGTGCTCAGGTTGCGTTCTGCAAAGGCGGTGGCGGCGTAGGCTGTTTCAATTGTTTCACGGATGGTGCTCATTTTGCTTACCTCGTGTTAGATGTGATGCAAGGTACTAAACAAGGCTCGTGCCAGAATGACGATCTTTTATAATATTTTGAAATTAAAAAGATTATCTAAAAGTGGAGAAACGGTGGGCTTTCGTGGTATGTTGCATATTGTAGCGGGCGGAATGTGAAAACTCTAACAAGGGCCGGTTCGCCGAGGGATGGTGCATATTGCAGCGCTGTTGCATATGGCAACGTTCGGGAGAAAGGCGTATGAACTGGGCCCAGGGGATTGGAAGATGTTTTTTCGCAAGCAGGAAATCGAGACCCCGGTGGAGCCCATTGATCCTACGGGGCTGAGGGATAAGTGCCGTCAGGCGGATTTGCCGGAGAGCGTGCGCGGCGCGCTTGAGTCCGAAATTGGCCGCATGGAAAAGACCGATGCGGCGGTGGCGGAGTATTCCATTGCGCTCAATTACGTGGAAACTCTTCTCAGCCTCCCTTGGAGTGCCTTGACCCACGACAATCTCGATCTGGCGCAGGCGGCGGAAGTCTTCGACGGCAGCCATGCGGGGCTCGGGCAGGTCCGGGAGCGGGTGCTGGAGCATCTGGCCTCCAGGGTGCTGCAGGCCAAGCGGCAGGCGTCGCTGCTCGTTGTCGACGACGAACCCATCGCCCGCTCCAACCTGCGGCACGTGCTCTCCAGGGAAGGGTACGCGGTCGAGGTCGCGGCCAACGGCGAGGAGGCCATGGCATGTCTGGCCCGGCAGGAGTTCGATTGCATCATCACGGATCTGAAGATGGACCGCATGGACGGCATGCAGCTCCTGGAAGCGGCCAGGCACGTGGCGCCGGAGACGAAATTCATCCTGGTGACTGGCTACGCCACGGTGGACACGGCGGTACGCGCCCTGAAGACCGGGGCCGTACACTATCTTTCCAAGCCCATCGACCTTGCGGAACTGCGCGAAGCCGTGCGCACGGTCCTGCTCTCGCGCACTCACCGCTACGCCAGCCGCGCCCCGATCCTGTGTTTTGTCGGCCCTCCGGGCGTGGGCAAGACCTCGGTCGGGAAGGCCATCGCCGAGGCCCTGGGGCGGCGCTTCTACCGTATGTCCCTGGCCGACCTGCGCGACGAGGCCGAACTGCGCGGCCATCGACGGACCTATGTCGGGGCCATGCCCGGACGCATCATCCAGGCTTTGAGGAGCGTGGGCGTGCGCAATCCAGTCTTCATGCTCGATGAGATGGACAAGATCGGCCAGGATGTGAAGGGCGATCCGGCCATGGCCATGCTCGAGATTCTGGATCCGGAGCAGAACGCGCGCTATGTGGACCGGTATCTGGAGATGCCCTTCGACCTGTCCGAAGTGCTCTTCATCGCCACGGCCAACGGCATCGAGCGCCTGGCCGGGCCGCTGCTGGACCGGCTCGAGGTGGTGCAGTTCTCCGGATATTCCGAGGCCGAGAAGCTCGATATCGCGACCCGCTTCCTCCTGCCTCGCCAGCTGCGCGGGCATGGACTGGTCGGCCCGTATCCCACGGTGCTGCCCGAAGCCATGGTGCGCATCATCCGTGAATATACCAATGAGTCCGGGGTGTGCGGCCTGGAGCGCGAGATCGCCCGCATGTGCCGCAAACTGGCCAGGCTGCGCCTCGATGGCGGCGCCGAGGCCGTCGCGGCTCCCGTCAGCGCCGAAGGCGCAACCGTGCTGCTCGGGCCGGCGCGTTTCCGCCATGACGCGGCCGAGGCCGGCAGCCTGGTCGGCACGGCCACGGGGCTGGTCTGGTCGGAGACGGGCGGAGAGATCATTTTTGTCGAGGTCACGCGCATGACCGGGCCGGGTCAGCTCATCCTGACCGGCTCTCTGGGCGGGGTGCTCAAGGAATCGGCCCAGATCGCGCTCAGCTTCATCCGCAGCAACGCGCAGGCTCTGGGCGTCGCGCCCGATTTTTTCGAGGGCCACGACATCCATATCCACATTCCGGCCGGCGGCATTGCCAAGGACGGCCCGTCAGCCGGGTTGACCATCGCCGTGGCCCTGGTTTCGCTCTTGTCCGGCCGCCCTGTGCGCTCGGATGTGGCCCTGTCCGGGGAGTTGTCGCTGGTGGGCCGGGTCCTGCCTGTCAGCGGAGTGCGCGAGAAGATCCTGGCCGCCATGCGCGGCGGCGCTTCCACGGTGATCCTGCCTGCGGCCAATGCCGCGGATGTGGCGGCCTTGCGTGAAAGCGTCGGGGATTTGCCGCCGGTGGTGCTGGTGGAGCGGGTGGAACAGGCCTTGGCCGTGGCCCTGGCCGGTCAGGAGGACTCGCCATGCAAGGGTTGATTGCGCGGTTCGCCAGCGGCAAGATCCGCAGGATCGTGCTCGTCGGCATGATTCTGTCCATTCTCGGCTTTTCCGTCCTCGGAGGCATCTCCTACAAATACCTGTTGCAGATCGAAGACGCCTTGGCCCTGGCCGAGGTTGTCGATGATTTGAGCAGCGATATCCTGGAAATTCGCCGTTATGAGAAGAACTATCTGCTCTACATGAGCGAAGGCGACTACGTGGAGACTCTGCGTTACTGCGACCGCGCCCTGACCATCATCGACCGCATCGAAAATCCGGAGGGGGGGGTCAGCAGCACCGATCGCGTGGGCCGGGCGACCCTGCTCGAACTGCGGCAGGACCTGATCTCCTACAAGGAGACCTTCGCCGCCCTGAGGCAAGTCGGAACCGCGACGGACATGGTCCAGGCCTCGGCCCTGGCACCGCATCTGCGCGACCAGGGCAAGGACCTCGTGGATCTGGTCCATCAGTTCGTGGCCACTCAGCGGGCCCGGATCCTGGGCATCGTCGGGACCCTCAAGCACCAGCTGGTCCTGGCCATCGTCGCGTTCACCGGGGTGGCGGCGTTCTTCTCCTGGCTGGTGGGACGCCGGATATTCGGAGCGCTGTCCGTGATCGAGCGCTCCGCCCGTCAGATCGTGCAGGGCAATTTCGAGGCCCTGCCCTTGCCCGATACCAGCGACGAGACGCGTGGCGTGGTGGAGGCCTTCAACCACATGATCGTCGAGTTGGAGCGCAGGCAAAGCCAACTCCTGCAGGAAAAGAAATTGGCCTCCCTCGGCGTGTTGACCTCGGGCATCGCCCATCAGCTCAACAATCCGCTGAACAACATCTCCACGTCCTGCCAGATCCTGCAGGAAGATCTGGCGGCAGCCCTGCCCGTGGATCCTGAACTGACCCGGCACATGCTCGACAACATCTATCAGGAAGTCAGCCGGTCCCGGGGTATCGTCAAGGGTCTGCTCGAATTCGCCCGGGAAACGGAGTTCCGCCTCAAGGCGGTGCCGCTGCATCTGGTCGTGCAGCGGGCCGTCTCCCTGGTTTCGAGCGAAGTGCCCACGGGCGTGCGCATCCTGACCGAAATCCCCCAGGACATCGTGCTGCCTCTGGACAGCCAGCGCTTTCAGGAGATGCTCCTGAACCTGATGATCAACGCCATCCATGCCATCACCCCGCCGGGCATGATCTCGTTGTCCGTGCGTGTCGACACCGACGTGGTCGTGTTGCAGGTGACCGATACCGGATCGGGCATTCTGCCCGAGTATTTGGGCCGCATCTTCGACCCGTTCTTCACCCTCAAGGAGACGGGCACGGGCCTTGGCCTGTCCGTGGTTTTCGGGATCATCAAGAAGCACGGCGGCGCCATCAGCGTGGACAGCACCGTGGGGCAGGGCACGTGTTTCACTCTCCGCCTGCCCCTTGGCGACGTTCGGGTGGAGGGCGCATGAGCATGCCGCGCGGGAACGCGCAGACCGTGGACAAGGCGCCCGACGTCAAGGCCGGCCGGATTCTGGTGGTCGATGACGAAATCATTTCCCGCGACAATCTGGCCCTGGCCCTGGCGCGGCAAGGTCATGAAACCGTGACCGCCGGCAGCGGGGCCGAGGCTCTGACCCTGCTCCAGGGCGGGGATTTCGACATGGTGCTGACCGACCTGATGATGGAGGGCATGGACGGCCTGGCCCTCTTGCGCGCGGTCAAGGAGCGTCACCCGGACATCGAGGTTGTCGTCATCACCGGCTACCCCACGGTAGACACCGCCGTAGACGCCATGCGCGCCGGGGCCTACGACTATCTGGCCAAGCCGTATCGTATCGACGAGGCCCGGCTCCTGGTGCATAAAGCCCTGGAAAAGCGCCGTCTCAAACTGGAAGTGACCCAGCTGCGTGAACAGCTGCGCGAGCGGACCCTGCCCGTGCCCATGCTCGGCGCGGCCGGGTGCATGGTGGAACTCAAGCGGACCATCGCGCAGGTCGCGCCTTCGGACGTGACTGTGCTCATCCTCGGTGAGACCGGCACCGGCAAGGAGGTGGCGGCGCGCATGGTCCATCTGTTCAGCCGTCGCTCCGAAGCCCGGTTCCTGGCCATCAACTGCGGAGCCTTCAATGAGGAGCTGCTGGAGAGCGAGCTTTTCGGGCACGAACAGGGCGCTTTTTCAGGGGCCGCGCGGCAAAAGAAGGGGCTGTTCGAGGCCGCCGAGGGCGGGACGCTTTTTCTGGACGAAGTGGGCGAGATGTCTTTGGCCATGCAGGTCAAATTGCTGCGCGCCGTGCAGGAGAGGAGCATCCGCCGTGTGGGGGGTACGGCGGACATCGCCGTGGATGTGCGCCTTGTGGCCGCGACCAACAAGAACCTCAAAACCGAGGTCGAGGCGGGCCGCTTTCGTCAGGACCTGTATTTTCGTCTCAATGTTCTGGTGCTGAACATGCCGCCGCTTGCGCAGCGGCTTGAGGATCTGCCGCTTTTGGCCCGCTATTTCGCGGAAAAGGCGGGCCGGGAAACGGGTCGCCTCGCGCCGAGCATCTCCGATGCGGTGCTGGAAATTTTGGGTCGTTACGCCTTTCCGGGCAATGTCCGTGAATTGCAGAACATCATCGAACGGGCGGTGGTCTTTTGCAACGGAGACGAGATCCGGCCCGTCCATCTTCCTCCGGAGCTGGTCGAGTCCACGCTGCACGTGGCCCGGGCCGGAGACCGTCAGCCCATGACCTTGGA
>CAXNFJ010000091.1:0-7070 GCA_964201165.1 Desulfomicrobium sp. | reverse complement strand
CCACCCGGGCGCAGACGGTCAGGATTTCGGAATTGTCCGCGTCAACGGTGTTGGCCAAAAATGGGGAGCAGCGCAGCAATGTTAAAAAACCCGATTCCGGAGTGGTGGAGGCTTTAAGAATGCATTTGGCGAAGTTGAGGACACTGCTCAACCCGTCCGATGCATAGTACAGGCTTTCATCGATTTTGAGCAGCAGCTCCGAAAGAATCTCTATTTCCACCAGCTGGAACAGGTTTTCCTTGCTGCCATAGTGGTGGGCGATGAGTCCATCGGCAATGCCTGCTTCCTGCGCAATGCGTTTGTAGGTTGTTTCGGCGTATCCGAGTTCCCCGAAAAGCCGTTTGGCCACCTCCAAAATGCGTTCTTTATTGCCCATGATCACTTTCGTCTCCTTGTGCCTTGTGTATCCAACCCATTAATCAGCCCCTGATACTCAGTCCATCATTTTTCTCCGTTTTTGTTGTGTGACCACTCAATTTTCCTCCTCTCGATTTTTTTTTAAATTTGCGTACAATATTCCGTTATCGCGGTGTATTGCAAAACTCTTGACGCAAAATGTTTCTTCATTTAGCGCACATCAGGACGTATGTTGAGCGGGCACTTAACTGGCTGCGTTCGTGAAAAAACAGTGCAACCAAGGGGAGGTTGAATGCGAACTTTGAAATCATGGGTCATCGCCTGGAGTCTAGTACTGCTGACGGCTCAGTTCTGCTTTGCGGCAGGATTCGGCATTTACGAATGGAGCGCTCGCGGTAACGCCTTGGGTGGCGCCACCGTCGGCCGGGCCGACGATCCGTCCGCCCTTGCATCCAATCCTGCCGGTATCACCCAGTTGGACGGCGTGCAGGTTTTGGGTGGTTTCACCGCCATTCATCCTGTGCTGGACATCCGGACGAATGACGAGTGGACCTCTTCGGAGAAGGATTCCCTATGGGTTCCCCCCCATTTCTATGCCACCTGGAAGATCAATGATTTCTATACCGTTGGTCTTGGCACCTTCTCCCGCTTTGGCCTTGGTTCCGTCTTCGATGATGACTGGGCTGGCCGATACAACTCCTATGAAGCCATCATCGAGTCCGTGTCCATCAACCCGAACGTGGCCGTACAGGTTACGGACAAGCTTTCCGCTGCGTTTGGCGTGGATGCGACATATCTGAATTTTTCCAAAAAGCAGAAACTGAACTTTGCTGCCTTGAGCGCACCGGACGGGGACGCTGCTCTTGAAGCGGACGGCATGGGCTATGGCTTCAACATGGCTCTCCATTACAAGCCGTGTCAGTATGCCAAGGTCGGTCTGTCGTACCGCAGCCCCGTGACCATGGATGTCAATGGCGATGCGGATTTTTCGGATATTCCGGCGGGGCTTCAGGGAATTGGGGCGTTTAGCGACACGAGTGCCCATGGCACTGTCACCTTGCCCGATTCCTTCGCTTTTGGCGTGGCTGTGTACCCCATGGAAAAGTTGAGTGTCGAAGTCGGGGCCGTGTACACGCTGTGGAGCAAGTATGATGAACTGACCATCAATTACGGTGACGCGGTCATTTTCAGACCCGGCGTTGGATTCTCCGACCAGACCACCCAGGCCAAAAACTGGGACGACGTGTGGCGTTTCAACATCGGCGTGGAGTACGCGGCACTGGACTGGTTGGATCTTCGCCTTGGCTATGTCTATGATCAGGAGCCTGTTCAGGACGAAACCATCGACTACATGGTTCCGGCGAATGATCGGCATCTCTTCAATGGCGGCGTCGGCTTCCATTGGGATAACTGGCTTGTGGACGTCAACTACACCTATCTGATGATCATGGATCGCGACATCGACGCCCGTCTTGCAGACGGCGTGCTTGAAGGAGAGATCGACAATGCCGACGCGCACATGGTCGGTCTGTCCGTGGGTTACAAGTTCTAGTTTTTTTCTTTGTCCATGACCAAAAAAACGCTCCGGCTTGCCGGGGCGTTTTTTTTTGATTCTCTTTTTAGAAAAATAATTTTTCAAAGGAAAATCGAATGGTTCGCCAGCACAAAGGCACGTTGTGGTTTGCGCTGGTTTTGAGTTCGAGGACCGGGAACGACCGAGTAGATCAAAGAGATTGGTCGCGAGCATGCGAATTTATTCCGCCTCATCCATGGCCCGGACCGCGATTGATCTGAAAAATTCGACAAACTCCTCCACCAGAGTTGCTTCGGATTATGTCGCCTGGACCAGTTCGCGCGTCTTGTTCACATAACTGTGGATGAATTCGTCAAACTCCCGGACAAGGCATTCGGCGATGGACGTCATTTTCAGTCTGGTTCGTCAGGTACTGTTGTCAGCTGTCGACGCAAGAGCTGAAAAAGGCGCAAAAAAAGCCGGTTGCCCGGCTTGTTTCAGAATTGCGTGGGTGTAGCGTCCGGCTTCAAGGGGTCCTTCTCTTTCACCAGATAGATAGCCGGCAGGGAGAGGAGGGTGGTGGCAAATTTGATGATGGTGTTGCTGAAGAAGATGGACCAGACAACTGAGCCTTCGAACAGGCCGCCAAAGGCGATCCAGCAGAAGATGAGGCTGTCCAGCGGGATGCTGACCGCGTTGCTGACCAGCACCCTTGACCACTGGTGCCTGGCGGTGACGCGCTGCTTCCAGAGACTGTAGATTTCCGTGTCGGTCAGTTCGGAAATGACTTCGGCAATGATGGAGGCGATAACAAGTCGCCACAAAGGGGCCAGAACTTGTCCAAACTCCGGCTGTGTTCCCACGGACATGTCCGGCGGCAGGATGGAGACCATCCAGAAATAGAGGGCCATGAGCAGGTTGAAGCCCGCGGCGGTGATGATCATCAGCCGCGCCCCCTGCTTGCCCATGGTCTTGTGGACCATGTCGCGCAGGGTGAAGGTCAACGGATAGATGAAGGTGCCGGCGTCGATGGACATGCCGCCGAGCATGACGATGCGCAGGGATCCGACATCGGAGAATATCTGCAGGGCGATATAGGACGCCACGAGAATGACGATTGCGTTCATGAAAAGCTCCTTGCGAGGATAAGATCGGGAGCCTTCGTAGACGGAAGCGGGGGCGCTGTAAATGGTGGAGTTGGCCGGAGTGGTCAAAAGAAGGGACGCTTTGGGCAAGCAGGCTTCAGTCTTTTATAGGCTCGCGCTGCTCCAGTTCCTGGGCCAGACGCTCGCGCTTGCGTTCTTCCAGGCGCAGTTCGCGGCGCATGTCGGCTTCGCGGTTGCGGCGCTGATGGGTCGGCGTTTCGAGGATGAGGCCTGGCACGGAGGCGGGCTTCTTGTCCGCGCCCATGGCCACGAAGGTCAGATAGGCCGAGGCCGCATGACGCTGGTCACCGGTCATGAGATCTTCCACCACCACGCGCACCCCGATCTCCATGGACTGTCTGCCGACCCTGTTCACGCTGGCATGCAGCAGCATGAGCTCTCCCACCTTCACGGCGGCCTTGAACTCCATGCGGTCGATGGAGGCCGTGACCACGCTCATGCGCGCGTGGCGCATGGCGCACACGGCTCCGGCCAGGTCGAGGTGCTTGAGTATCACCCCGCCGTGCACGTTCCCGGCCGGGTTGGCGTCCTCGGGCAGGGCGCGATGGGTCATCAGGGTTTCGCTTTCGCTGACTTTGCGGGCTGTGGGCATGTTCATCAGATACGTCCTTCCTCCAGCGCGTGGCAGGCGGCCTGGCTTCCGTTCGGCAGATCGCGCAGGGCCGGGATCTCCCGGCGGCAGCGTTCGTCCGTGTGTGGGCAGCGGGTATGGAAGACGCAGCCCGTGGGCAGGTGGATGGGCGTGGGCACCTCTCCCTTGAGGCGGATGTGACCGAAGCCCTTGCGTCCGAGCTTGGGGATGGCCGAGAGCAGGGCGCGTGAATACGGGTGCTGCGGATCGCCGTACAGGTTTTCCTTGCTGGCCAGCTCGCACAGCGTGCCCAGGTACATGACGGCGACCCGGGTGCTGATGTGTTCGACCACGGACAGGTCGTGGGTGATGAACATGTAGGTCAGGCCGAAGCGCTCCTGACAGTCCATGATCAGGTTCAGGATTTGTGCCTGGATGGACACGTCCAGCGCCGAGATGGGCTCGTCGGCGACGATGAACTCCGGATCGACCATCAGCGCCCGCGCGATGCTGATGCGCTGGCGCTGGCCTCCGGAGAATTCGTGCGGGAAGCGTCCGGCCCAGGCCGGGTCCACTCCCACCTGGCACATGACCTCGGCCACCTTGTCCTGGACCTGGGAGTTTGAAAGATCGGGAAAGTGAAAATGGGTCGGCTCCTCCAGAATCTGGCGCACGGTCATGCGCGGATTGAGTGAGGCGTAGGGGTCCTGGAAGACCATCTGCATTTTGCGGCGGTAGGGGAGCATCTCCCTCGGCGAGAGGTGGTCGATGCGCGCGCCGCGAAATGCGATCTCGCCGCTCGTGGGCGGGTAGAGCCCGAGCACAGTGCGGCCCAGGGTGGACTTGCCGCAGCCCGATTCGCCGACCACGGAGAGGATCTCGCCCTGGCGGATATCCAGGCTGACGGAATTGAGCGCCTTGACCGTGGTCCTGGTCAGGGTGGGCAGGCCGCCGGAAAAGCTGATCCGGTCCAGGAAGCCGCCGGAAATATCGAAGTGCTTCACCACATTGGTGATGCGGACGAGGGAATCTGTTTGTGCTGTCATGGGTTACCTGGTTTGCGCATAAAGATGACAGGCGATGCCCGAGGTTGCCGAATCGCCGAAGAGCGGGGGCGCCGCTTGGCGGCAGATGTCCATGGCATTTTCGCAACGCGGGTGAAAAGCGCAGCCCTGCGGAATGCTGGTCAGATTGGGCATCATGCCCGGGATCTGGTGCAGCCGCCTGCCGCCACTTTTGCCCTGAGGCAGGGCCTGGATTAGGCCTCTGGTGTACGGGTGTCTCGGATTCGTCACGATCTGTTCCGTCAGACCCTGTTCGACGATGCGGCCTGCATACATGACCGCGATCTTTTCCGTGACCTGCGAAACCACGCCCAGATCATGGGTGATGAGGATGAGCCCCATGTTTTCGTTTTTGCACAGCTCAAGGAGCAGGGCCATGACCTCGGCCTGGATGGTCACATCGAGGGCGGTGGTCGGCTCGTCGGCGATGATGAGGCTCGGGTTGGTCAAAAGCGAGATGGCGATGACCACGCGCTGGCGCATGCCGCCCGAAAGTTCGTGCGGATACTGGCCGAGGCGTTTGCCCGGAGAGGAGATGTACACTTTCTGCAGCTTCTCCAGGGCGATCTCGCGGGCATGGGCTGTGCTGATTCTGTTGTGGGCCTGGATGGTCTCGACCATCTGCGTGCCGATGGTCAGCACTGGGTTCAAGGTCATCATCGGGTCCTGGAAGATCATGCTGATGCGGTTGCCGCGAATGCCGCGCATCTGCTCCAGCGGATAGGCGCTGATCTCTTCGCCTTCGAAGAGGACCCGGCCCGAGGCGATGAAGCCGGGCTTGCTGATCAGGTTGATGATGGAGAATCCGGCCACGGACTTGCCCGCGCCCGATTCGCCGACCAGCCCCATGCGCTCGCCGGGGTTGAGCGTGAAATTGATGCCATTCAGGGCTGTCAGGTCGCCGGCGCGCAACCGGAATTTGACGACCAGGTCCTGTACGTCGAGTAGGTGCGTCATTTCCGGGTCATCCTTTGTACAGTTTGGGGTTGAGGACGTCCTGCACCCAGTCGCCGAGCAGGTTGATGACCAGGATCAGCAGCACGAGCAGAAATCCCGGAAACATGGTGATCCACCACGAGCCGCTGAAGATGAAGTCGAATCCCGAGTTGATGAGCGACCCCAGCGACGGCTTGGTGATGGGCATGCCGAGTCCCAGAAAGGACAGGGCCGCCTCGCTCATGATGGCGTGGGCGACCTGCACCGTGGACAGGACCAGGATGGGCGACATGGTGTTGGGCAGGATGTGCCGCCACATGATGCGGTTGGCCGGCAGGCCCATGACCCGGGCCGCCTCGACATACTCCTTCTTCTTCTCGGCCAGGACCGAGGCGCGCACGGTGCGGGCGTATTGCGGCCATTCGGCGATGCCGATGACCAGGACCAGGAAGGGCACGGCCATGCTCTCGAAGGCCGCGACGCCGAAGACCGCCTGGAAGATGGCCGAAAGGAAGATGGCGACCATGAGGGTCGAGAAGCTGAGCTGCACGTCGGCCATGCGCATCAGGAAATTGTCGATCTTTCCGCCCCGGTACCCGGCGACAAGCCCGAGCACGATGCCGATGATGGCCTGCATGAGCACGGCGCCGACCCCGATGATGATGGAAATGCGCATGCCGTAGAGCATGGTGCTGAGCATGTCCCGGCCCTGGGAGTCGGTGCCGAGGGTGAAGCTCTTGTCCCCCCCATCCATCCACACGGGCGGGATTTCCGAGTTCATGATGTCGATGGTCGTGGTGTCGTAGGGGTCGTGCGGGGCGATGAGCGGCGCGCCGAAGGCGGCCAGGGTCAAGAAGGTCAGCATGACAAAGCTGCCCATGGCCACGGGATCATGCAGAAAGCTGTACAAAAAGTACGAGCCGCGGAACTGCTTCCAAAGTCTCATTATTTTCTTCCTGTGATGCGGACCATGGGATTGACCAGGCCGTAGATGATGTCGACGACGGTGTTCACCACGACAAAAATGATGCCGACAAAGATGAGGTAGGCCACCAGGAGCGAGGTGTCGGCCCGTTCGACCGCCTCCAAGAAGAGAAAGCCGAGGCCTCCCCACTGGAACACGGTCTCGGTCAGGATGGTGAAGGCGATCATGGTCCCGAGCTGCACGCCGCCGACGGTGATGACGGGCAGCAGCGTGTTCTTGAAGGCGTGCACGAACCAGATGCGCATGCGGGGCAGGCCCTTGGCCCAGGCGAACTTGACGTATTCGCTCTCCAGCACCTCCATCATCTCCGAGCGGATCAGACGCACAAAGAGCGGGAGCATCAGCGCGGTCAGGGCCGTGGCCGGCAGGATGAGGTGCTTTAGTCCATCCATGGTCAAGAGGCCCGATTCCCAGCCCCAGACGTTCACGGTCTCGCCCCGTCCGTAGGAGGGCAGCCAGTTCAGCTCGATGGCGAAGA
>CAXNFJ010000090.1:0-7074 GCA_964201165.1 Desulfomicrobium sp. | reverse complement strand
CGACTTGTCCGGTGCTGGTCACGCGCAATCTGCTGGACAAGTATCTGAGGGGCGACTGCAGTCTGTAGACGCTGATTGCCGCAACCGGTTCGTGAAAATATACGGCCGGCTTTCGAGAGGAAGCCGGCCGTTTGCTATCGCAAGGTCAGACCGTATTTTTTGAGGCGGTATTGCAAGGTGCGGCGGCTGATGCCCAGAGCTTTCGCCGTACGCTCCCGATGCCCGGCGTATTTGCGCAGGGTCTCTTCCAGGGCGTTGCGCTCGGCCGTTTCCAACGGGCTCTCCTGCGACGAGGCCTTGTTCGGGGACAGCGGGGGCAGGTTCGCAGAAAGCATATGGTCCGGAAGATCACGCAGGTCCAGAATGTCTCCATGGCAAAGGATGAGGGAGCGTTCCAGCACATTTTCCAGTTCGCGCACATTGCCCCGCCATTCGTGCCGGGACAGGGCGGCCAGGAAATCGTGGCTGACGGAGCGAATCCGGCGGTTGTTCTTGCGGCCGAGTTTGGCCAGCAGGTAGTCGACGAGCAGAGGAATGTCTTCGACGCGCTCCCGCAAGGGGGGAATGCGGATTTCGAGGACATTGAGGCGGTAGTACAGATCTTCGCGGAATTTCCCTTCACGGATCATGGTCGGCAGGTCGCGGTTGGTGGCCGCGATGAAACGGACATCGATGCTGACCGGGGCCACACCGCCCAGCGGTTCGATGATGCGCTCCTGCAGGGCGCGCAGGATCTTGGCCTGCAGGGTCAGGGGCAGTTCACCGATTTCATCCAGAAAAAGGGTGCCCCCTCCCGCCAGTTGGAATCGGCCGGGTTTGTCCTGGACCGCGCCGGTAAAGGCGCCGCGCACATAGCCGAAGAGTTCGCTTTCCAGCAGGTTTTCGGGCAGGGCCGCGCAGTTGACCTTGACCAGCGGCCCCTTGGCGCGCGTGCTGTGTTCGTGCAGAAGCTGCGCCGCCAGCTCCTTGCCCGTGCCCGATTCGCCGAGGATGAGCACGTTGGCTTCGCTCGGTCCGACCTGTTCGATCAACTCCACGACCTTGCGCATGGCTTCGCTGTTGCCGATGAGCCGTGTTTCGCGCAGTTGCCCGATCTGTTTCTTGAGATCGCGATTTTCGCGGGTCAGGCTCACATGCTCCGCCGCCTTTTGGACCACGGCCAAGAGTTCGTCGTTGTCCGTCGGTTTGGTCAGATAATCCCAGGCGCCGGCTTTCATGGCCTCGACGGCGTTGCCGACATTGCCAAAAGCCGTGAGCATGATCACCGGCGGAAAATTTCCCTCTTCGCGCAGGCGTTGCAGCACTTCCTGACCGCTCATGCCCGGCATGCGCATGTCCAGGAGGATGACGTCCACATGTTTCGCACGCAGGGTGGCCAGGCCCGCGGGACCGTTGTCGGCCTCCAGGACCTTGAAGCCTGCGTCGCCCAGGACGACGCGGACCATGAGCCGGTGCGCGGGTTCGTCATCAATAATGAGTACGGTGTAGGGCTGGGTCATGACGCATTCTCGGTTTCGCTGCGGTTGTGGGGAAAGAAAAGGGAGACCGTGGTCCCTCCGGCCGGGTCGGCCTCGATGCCGATGCTGCCTCCATGCTCCTGCATGATGGTATGCACGATGGCCAGACCCAGGCCCGTGCCCTTCTCGCGGGTGGTGAAGAACGGTTCCAGGGCGTGCTCGCGCTCTTCCGGGGTCATGCCCCGGCCGTTGTCGCGCACCACGATCCAGGTCCCGTTGGCATCGCCCCGGCTTGAGAGCTGGATCAGTCCGCCATCTTCGGGCAGGGCCGCCACGCTGTTCATGAGCAGGTTGATGAGGGCCTGCTTGAGGGCGTCGCGGTCGGCCATGATGCTCTCGGCTTCCAGTCGCTGCTCCATGCGGCCGTTCTTGGAGCTGATGTCCATGGACAAAAGCGTATGCACTTCCTGGAAGACCTCCGCAAGGGGCACCCGGACAAAGTCCAGCTGCCGTGGCCGGGCCAGAAAAAGAAGGTCCGTGATGACCCGGTTCAAACGGTCGGCTTCCTGGACCATGGTGCGGGCATAGAGTTCTTCGGGCTCGCGGCCGGCCAGCTTTTTGGAGAAGAACTGGGCAAATCCGCGCAGGGCCGAGAGCGGGTTGCGGATCTCATGGGCCACGCCCGCGGCCATGCGTCCGATGGCCGCCAGCTTTTCATTGCTGTGCAGTTCACGCTCCAGGGCCGCCAGTTCGGTGCGGTCCCGCACGAGAACAAGACTTTGCCCTGAACCGTCTTTCAAGGGAAGCTGCATGATTTCCAGGTGTTTGTCGCGGGTTTTGAGAGTGGTCCATTCCTGACCGCAGGGTCTGGTCTCGGTCAATCCGAGCGTGGAGAAAAGATGGGCCAGGGGTTGGCCGACGAGGCCCAGGCCATCCATGAGGCTCAAAGCCGCGGGATTGGCCGCCATGATTGTGCCATCGGCGGAAAGGGTCAGCAGACCGTCCGGCATGTTGTCCAGCAGGCGGGCGTTGAACGACTCCAGGCGCTGCAGGCGCTGGCTTTGTTCTTTGCGCTGCAGGAACCCCAGCAGCAGCAGCCAGAAGACGATGGTCACGGCCAGGATATATCCGGTTTGCAGAATGGCCGTGTGTTTGTATTTGCCGAATGCCGCGAGGTGCTGCGTCATATCCACGCCGATCAAAAGCAGCGGGGGCTGTTCATCCGGCGGACACTGGTCGTCGGCGCAGGCGATGCCGGTGGTCAAGTGGCTGATCCGGCCCAGGACCATCAGGGGCTGCCCCTCGAAATTCATTTCGCCGCTCCATTCCCCCGCATGACCCATGCTTTCCCAGGCGATGGTCGGCAACTGGCTCTGAATGGATTTGGGGTCGTTGTGGGAAGAAAAGAGGATGTGCCCCAGGGGATTGTAGAGGCCGATGAAGCGTGCGTCGGTGCGCGTGATGTATTCCTGGAGCAGGTCCTTGGCCAGGGCGCGATGGATATGCAGGCGGGCATTGGCGTGTTCGGCCGTGTCAGGCAGGTGCAGCTCCCGGCGCAGGTTGATTTCAATGCCTGCGGCAATGGAGCGGGCCGTGACCAGGGCGTGCTCGCGAAAGGATTCCTGCTGCTGGCGAAGGTTGCGCCACGTGGAAAAGCTCAGCGCAAGGCCGAGCACGAAAACGGCCATGGTGGCCATCATGATGGTGCGGTTGCTTCGGGACGGGAGAACGATTTCCATGGCCGGTGCCTCTTCACGGAAAGGGCAAAGGCCGCAGGGGGTGCGGCCTTTGCCCGGTACAAGGGAGGGAGTGAAAAGGTTTACAGGGTCTTTGTGGCAGGGCAGCAGGGGGCGGAACCGGCGCCGGGGGTGGCGCCGCTGGAGGATGATCCGTCCTGTGCATTGGGGCCACAGCCTCTGCCGGATTCAAGGGGAACGGGCTTGCCTGCGATTTCGGACAGTTCGACGCGATAGTCCGCGTTGAGCTTGGCCTTTTTCGCCTGCAATCCGTTCAGCTCGGCCACAGCCTTTTCAATGGCGGCCTTGTCCGCAGGAACGGCGGCAAACAGGGCTTCCATTGCTTCGTGCTTGGCCTTGAGCTCTTTTTGGAGGGAAAAGAGCTCTTCATGGTGCGCGTCCGTCAGTTTCTGTACTTTTTCCTGCTGCTCGGGGGTCAGGCTGGACATGAAGTCCTGGTAGTGTCCCTGTCCCGGACAGCCGCCGTTGTAGGCCTGGACCCCGGCTGCGAGGACCAGGACCAGGAGGAGGGCGAGGATGAGGTTTTTGAGATGCATTGGGGGCTCCTGTCACATTCTGGAGGTAGTAGAATGTTTTGGTTTGACAGAGATAAAGCATTTGATGTGCCAAAAAACAAAGTGATTGAATTTCAGTGCGTTATCAATTTTTGGCTGGATAAAAGACGCCGTGTTTTGTGATCTGGTTTGCACGATGTGCAGATTTGTGCATTTATTTGCACATTTCCTCGGCCTTGCCATTAAGCCTGAAAGGATTAAATTTCAAAGGAAATCACGTACCGGACTGTCAAACCCAAGGAGACTCATATGTGCAAAGGATGCGGATGTCTGCGCGGCAAAACAACAAGCACCGTGGTCAAGCACGACCATGAACACAAGCACGGGGACCTGGAGCACAGTCATCCCCACGATCACGATCACGACCACACCCATGACGACAACGCGAAGCCGGCCCACGAGGATCACAAGCACTAGGGTGTCGGTGCACTGAAGAGTTGCGAATTCTGGCCGCCTGCGTCGGTGGGTGGCCTTTTTCCATTTAAGGGGGGCGGATGGCAAAAACGGGAATGGTCGTGCTCGGGCACGGCAGTAGAAGGCGCGAAGTAGGCGAGGTGTTCACGGCCATGGTCGGTCGGGTGGCGGAAAAGGTGCCATGTGCGCCGGTTCTGCCCGCTTTTTTTTCCCTTGGCGAACCGACCCTGGAGGATCAAGTTCGAGTGCTGGCCGGGCAGGGCTGCACCCGGATCGTGATCATGCAGTATTTTCTCTACAACGGGGTGCACATCGAGCACGACATCCCTGAGATGGTAACGACCCTGCGCGGGGAATTCCCGGGGGTGGAGTTCGTGGTCCAACCCACCCTGCAGGATGACCCGGCCATGGAGCGACTGGTGGTCGATCGCCTCCTCGCCCATGCGAAGGAGTAGGGCTGTCATCAAGCCTCCACACGACTGACGCCGATCCGAAACACGGTCGGCATAGGGTGCTTCAACGGTGAAAAGGGTTTGTCCGGATGGTCCGGACGGCCTCGCCACAACGTATGAGGTGCCCCATGTCGAACAGCAAGAATGCGCAGCAGGGAATCGAGCTTCAGTTGAGGGAAAAGTCCAGAAAGATCGAGGAAGAGAACGAAGTGTTGCTTGAGTGCATGAGAGAGGGCAGGGCCATTGAGCCCGATCTTGCCGACCAGGCAAGCACCGCTTCCTCCCGTGACTGGAATGTGATACGTTACAATCGCAACATAAAGCTGCTCAAGGACATCACCGTAGCTCTCAAGGCCATTGACAACGATTCATACGGGATTTGCGACCTGTGCGGCGAGAATATTTCCGACCGCAGGCTTCTGGCAATTCCGAGCGCATTGTTCTGCATCGAATGTCAGGAGATGATCGACATGAATCCCGGCGAATTCGGACGCACCGGGCTTGGGGACGGGATGCTGGCAGCAATCTGACCGGCCGCTCTTTTCCTCAATGGTCCCGACCGGGGCTTGCCGCCCCTAAGGATTGATCCCGTCCATGCAGAAGAATTATGTGCTCGACACCAATGTGCTCATTGACAACCCGTACTGCATCAAAACCCTGCGCAATGGGCAGGATAACCGCGTTATCCTGCCCTACACGGTCCTGTGCGAGCTGGACAAGCTGAAGCGCGAGCCGCGCGTGGCCCATGTCGTGGCCCAGGCTATCGCCGCGCTGCAGGACGACCCCGAGATCCTGTTTCTTCCCCCGCGCGCCTTTCCGGATTCGGAGAACAAGAGCGGCGACGACCTAATCCTCGATGAACTCAAGGACAGCGCCGTGGAAGCGCCCATCCTGGTCACCAACGACCGCATTTTGCAACTCAAGGCCCGCATTCACTCCATCGCCAGCGAAGGCTACCGCGACTCCAATCCCTTCCGCTCCGAGTCCCAGTCCTACACCGGGTTTGTGCGCGAGGGCGAAGAGCCCATCCCCAACAGCTTCGCCTGGATCGGTGGCCAGCCGTTCATGCACGCCACCTCGGGGTCCCGATTCATCGATTATCAGCACAGCGCCTGGAACGTGCGGCCGCGCAACGTCTATCAGAATCTGGCTTTGGAGCTGATGCTCGACGATGTCGTGAACCTGGTCACCATCCAGTCCGAGGCCGGCTACGGCAAGACCTTCCTGGCCCTGGCCGCAGCCCTGTTCATGGCTCTGGAGCAGAAGGACAATCCGTATCGCAAGATCTACCTCGTCAAGCCGGTCATCGAGATCGGGGCCAAGCTCGGCTATCTGCCCGGCGATCTTGAGGAGAAGATGGCTCCCTACGTGCGCTACGTCGGGGACCTGCTCATGAAGCTGCATGATCTGCGCCCGGCCAATCGCATCTTCGCCGACAGCGAGGCCGGAAACTTCCGCTTCAACCCCAAGCGCTTCGAGATTCTGCCCATTGCCTTCATCCGGGGCATGAACCTGGAAAACGCGGTGGTCATCATCGACGAGATGCAGAACCTGTCCCGTTCCGAGACGCGGGCGCTGTTGACCCGCATGGGCGAGAACGTGAAGTGCATCTGCCTTGGCGATACGCGCCAGGTCGACAACCCGTATCTCAACGAGTCCAACAACGGACTGAACTGGACCGTGAAGATGCTCAAGGGGTTGCCGGGATACGGGCATATTGTGCTCAAGGGCGAACGGTCGCGCGGGCCGATCACCGACATGGTCATCAAGACCGGGCTCTGATCCGGCGACAAGGTTTTGAAGTGAACGATGGCCGGGCACGCTTCCGGAGCCATCGCCAAAATGTCGTGACGGAAACAAACATGGCCGCGACTGACGTTGCGGCCATGTTTGTTCAGACCGGAGGCTTTCCATCTTTCACAGGGGAACAAGCGAAAAATCTGTTCCGCCGTTACAGGGAGGCATTTCCCGGCGCGCGATCGACCCCATGAACCCGGCGGCCTGATCCAGGCCCGAAGATGTCTATTTCGATTCGTCCGGGGCGCAGACGTCCGTACTTGCTCCGAGCTTGTCCTTCCATCCCTTGAGGATCTCCTGGTACGCGCCGAAGCGCTTCCGGTCATCCTCGTTTTCCGCTTCGCGCAGCTGGGTTTCGGCCTTGGCGATCATCACTTCCAGATAGTTAGGGTCCGTGAACCCGTGCAGGATATGGCTCATTTTTTCGTGCCGTCCGGGCGCTGCTGCACCCACTTGTTGATGGTTTCCAAATACAAAAAGGTCTCCGTGTTCTGGATGCCGCCGATGGCCGAAAGGTCGTCCACCAGGAAGCGGCGCAGGTCGCTGCGCGAGGACACGTGAATTTCAACCAGCAGGTCGAACCGTCCCGACACATTGGACACGGACTGCACCCCGTCAAGGTCTGCGATTGCGCGCATGATCT
>CAXNFJ010000089.1:0-7116 GCA_964201165.1 Desulfomicrobium sp. | reverse complement strand
TCCAACTCCAGAACAAAAAGCAATGAGGATGAGCATGAAGATAAGCCCTGAAAAAGCCATGGCCATCGCCACCCTGGCCCGACTGGAAATCAGCCCGGAGCAGGCCGCCATCATGGGAGCCCAGATGGACGACATCCTCGGCTACATGGACAAGCTGAACGAACTGGACACGGCGACCATCGAGCCCATGTACACGCCAGTGGAACAGGCCGACGCCCTGCGCTCCGACGAAGTCAAAAAGGAATACCTCCGCTCGGACATACTGCGCAACGCCCCGGAAACCGACGGCGAATATTTCATCGTGCCGCGCATCGTCTAAGCGCAAGCGCCCCTAAGATACGCTCAAAGAGGAATTTTCATGTCACAACTCTTCCATCATTCCCTGACCCAGATCCGCGACCTCCTGCGCACGGGCGAGATCACCGCCGAGGACGCGACCACCGCCTGTCTGGAGCGCATCGCCGCGACCGAACCCGCGCTGGATGCCCTGCTGTATGTCGCCGGAGAAGGAGCCATCGCCCAGGCCCGGGCCATGGACGCTCAGGGTCCCGATGCCACCAGGCCCCTGTGGGGAGTGCCGATCATTATCAAGGACGTCCTGACCACCATCGGCATGCCCACCACCTGCGGCTCCAAGATCCTGGAAAATTTCGTCCCGGTCTATGACGCGCAGTGCGTGACCAAACTCAAGGAAGCCGGAGCCATCATCCTGGGCAAGGCCAACATGGATGAATTCGCCATGGGCTCGTCCACGGAAAATTCCGCCTACAAGCTGACCAAAAACCCGTGGAACACGGCGCGTGTGCCGGGCGGTTCCAGTGGCGGCTCGGCGGCCAGCGTGGCGGCGGGCCAATGTTTCGCCTCCATCGGGACGGATACGGGCGGCTCCATCCGCCAGCCCGCCAGCTTCTGCGGCATCGTCGGCCTCAAGCCCAGCTACGGCCGGGTTTCCCGCCGAGGCCTCATCGCCTACGGCTCGTCCCTGGACCAGGCCGGCCCCATGACCCGCACCGTGGCTGACGCGGCTGAAATCCTGCAGATCATCGCCGGACATGATCCTCTGGATTCCACCAGCGTGAACGTGCCCGTACCGGATTATCTGGCGGCGCTGGGCCGCGCGGAGTCCTTGCGGGGCGTGCGCCTCGGGATGCCCGAGCAGTACTGGGGCGAGGGCCTCTCGGCCGAGGTGGACGCGGCCTGTCGCAGCGCCATCGACCTGGCCACCTCGATGGGTGCGGAAATCGTGCCCGTGTCGCTGCCGCATACCGAATACGCCATCGCGACCTACTACATCCTGGCCATGGCCGAAGCCAGCTCCAACCTGGCCCGCTTCGACGGGGTGCGCTACGGGCACCGCAGCAGCGAAACCCGCGATCTGGCAACCATGTACACCCGCTCCCGCTGCGAAGGCTTCGGGGAAGAGGTCATGCGCCGGATCATGCTCGGCACCTACGTGCTCTCGGCCGGGTACTACGACGCCTACTACAAGAAGGCCGCCCAGGTCCGCCGCCTCATCCGCCAGGATTTCCTGAACGCCCTGACCAAGTGCGATCTTCTCTGCGGTCCGGCCTGCCCGACCACTGCGTTTGCCATCGGCGAAAACACGGCCGATCCGCTACAGATGTATCTGACGGATATCTTCACCATTTCCCTGAACCTGAGCGGGTTGCCGGGCCTGAGCCTGCCCGTGGGCCTGGGGAAGGACTCCGGCATGCCCGTTGGCCTGCAACTCTTCGCCGGCAACATGGACGAGGCGCGACTCCTGGCTGCGGCCTCCACCCTGGAAGCGCATCTGCCCAGGTTGCCCGCACCGCCATTAGCTTAACCCGGGCCGGATCTTCCGGCCTTTTTTCCATGCAAAAAATCGCAATCGCATTGAGCGGAGGGGCTGATTCCCTCATGAGCCTGCTGCTGCTCCGGGAAACCGGGGCCGAGGTCATGGGCGTGCACGCCCGCTTTCTGGACCAGGACGACACGCAGCTGCATGAGCGGTTGCGAAAACTGTGCGCGACGCTTGATGTCGCCTTTGAACTGGTCGACTTGCGCCGGGAATTCGAAAACCTGGTCGTCGCGCCCTTCGTGCGGGCCTACCAGGCAGGACTCACCCCCAACCCCTGCGCGGTCTGCAACCCGGCCATAAAATTCGGCCTGCTGCTGGACCGGGTCCGGGAGCTGGGCGCGCAGCGTCTGGCCACGGGCCATTATGCCCGCCTCGAACAGACCCCGCACGGGCCGGCGCTGTTCCGGGGCCTCGATCCTGCCAAGGACCAAAGCTATTTTTTGTCCATGGTGCCGGGGGACCGCTTTGCGCAGGTCCTCTTTCCTCTGGCCACGTGGACCAAGAACGCAGTGCGTCAGGCACTGGATGAACGCGGACTGACCCCGCCCGCCGGCAGGGAAAGTCAGGAAGTGTGCTTTATTCCCACGGAGTACCGTGCATTTCTGCGCAGCAGGAAGGCACGCTTGAGCGGCCCCGGCCCCATCACCCTGGCGGACGGGACCGTCCTTGGCCGTCACGCGGGTTTATGGAACCACACCCTGGGCCAACGCAAGGGCTTGGGCATCGCCTACAGCCAGCCCCTCTATGTCACGGGCAAGGATTTCCGAAAGAACCGGCTCATCGTCGGACCCAAGGCCGAAGCCCTGGCCCGAGGATGCCGCACGGCGGCCCCCAACCTGCTCCGCCCGCCCGGTCTTTGGCCGGCGGAGGTGCTGGTGCAGACAATCTACCGACAGAGGCCCGAACCGGCGCGCGTCACCCTCGATCAGACCGGCATGACCATTCTTTTTCCCGAGCCACGGTCCATCCCCACCCCCGGCCAGGTGGCCGCCATCTATTCCGCCGAGGGACAAGTCCTGGCCGGAGCAGTGATCCAGGCAGAGGCACACCATGCGGCGTGAACCCGGACAGCTGTTTTTCCTGGCCACCCAGGGCTGCAAGGTCAATCAATACGAATCCCAAGCCATCCGTGAGGCCTGGATCTCGGACGGGCTGATGGAAACCCACGACCCGGCCCTGGCCGACATCGTGCTCATCAACAGCTGCGCCGTGACCGAGCGGGCCGTGCTGGACCTGGCCAAGCTGATCCGGGGCTTTGCGGCCGGCACTCCCAAACCGTGGATCGTGGTCGCGGGCTGCGCCGTGGAAGCGGACCGGGAGCGCATCCGGGCCATGACCGCGGTGGACGAAATCATCGCCCAAAAGGACAAAGGCGCACTGAGCCGCCCCGGACAAAAAGACGAGCCCTTTCCCTCCCTGCGCATCTCGGACTACAACCGCGCTCGGGCTGTGATCAAAGTCCAGGACGGCTGTTCCCATGGCTGCACCTATTGCATCATCCCCACGACGCGTGGCCGGTCCGTCAGCCGGGACCCCGCAGCCGTGATCCGCGAAGCCGAACGTTTGCTCGATGCCGGTATCCGTGAACTTTCCCTCTGCGGCATAAACCTGCGCCACTATGGCCGCGACCTTTCCCCGGTTTCGGATTTCTGGGACCTCCTGGTGGCGGTGGACCGGGCGCTGGCTCCCCGCTGGGCTGGCCGGGCAAGGCTGCGCATTGGCTCCCTGGAACCGGCGGACCTGCACGCCAAGGCCCTGTCGACCCTGGCGGGATGCCGCCTCATGAGCCCGCACCTGCACCTCTCGCTGCAAAGCGGCAGCACGGAAGTGCTGCGACGCATGGGACGGGGCCATTACGGACCGGAGGATGTTTTCGCCTTTCTGGACGGGCTGCAGGCTATCTGGCCGGTTTACGGATTGGGTGCAGACATCATCACCGGCTTCCCCGGCGAGACCGAGACCCATATGCGCGAAACCCTGGACGTGATCTCACGGCTGCCGCTGTCCTACGCCCATGTCTTTCCCTATTCCGAACGCCCGGGCACCCCGGCCGTGCTGTTCAAGGGAGCCGTCCCTGGCCACCTGCGCCGGGAGCGGGCCAAACTTCTGCGCCAGGCCGTGAGCCGCAAGCGTGCCGATTTCCTGCGGGAACTCCTCACCCACGCGCACATGGATGTGGTGGTGGAGGACAATGGCACAGGCATGAATGAATATTATGTCGAGTGCGCTGTGGAAGGGGCTGAACCCAGGCAGGCCCGGGAATTGATCCGCGTCGCCCCCGTCGGGCTGTCCCAATCCGGATTGATCACCAGGCCACTGGGCGTACAGACAGGACAGGAGGGGGCATGAGCAGGCCGGTTCTCCCCTTGCCGGCCCGAACTTTTTTGTCCATCCTCAGCGCCCGTTGGGATGAGTTCTGGCCCGATTTGCGACCCCGGTTCGAAACGCTGCTCGGCGCCGTCGATTACGAGTCCGAGCCCATCGCCTTCGCCCGGACCAGCTACTACGACGCGGAGTTGGGCACGCCCATCACCCGGCGTATCCTGTCCTTCGACTGCCCCCTGCCCATGGAGAGGCTGGCCGAAATAAAACTGGCCACCAACCGGCTGGAGGAAGAGTGGTCCCGGGCCGGACAGCGGCGCTTCAATCTTGATCCGGGCTACATCACCCAGGAACGGCTGGTCCTGGCCACGGGCAAAAATTTTACGCACCGCGTGTATCTGTCCCAAGGCATCTGGGCCGATCTGACCCTTATTTTCCAAAAAGGGGATTGGGTTGACCTGCCCTGGACCTTCCCGGACTACGCCGCTCCCGAGGTCAAGACGCATTTGACCCGCCTGCGGGACATGTACAGAGCCGGACTCACGCATTCAACATCACCAAAGGATACACCATGCCCAAAAGTATGACCGGCTACGGCCGGGCCAGCGCGCAGGAAGACAACTGGACCCTGTCCTGGGAAATTCGCAGCCTCAACAACCGCCACCTGGACCTGAAATGGAAGATCCCGCCCACCCTCTACGCCCACCAGAAAGCATGGGAGAACGAGGTTCGCGCAGTGGCCGCCCGGGGCGGGGTGGAACTGTTCCTGGGGCTCAAGATCAACAACCCCGAACTGCAGTCCCTGAGCCTGGACACGACCATGGCCGGCTCCATGCTGCGCGAACTGGAGCGCCTGGCCGCCTCTCTGGGCATCGCCCACACCCCGGATCTGAACAGGCTCATGGCCATTTCGGCCCTGTGGAAGGAGTCGGGCACCATCGACAATCCGCAGCTTGTCGGCAGCCTGACCGAGACCTTGAAAAAAGCCCTCGCGGACTGGGACGAAGCGCGCGTGCGGGAAGGCCTGGCCCTGGAAGAGGACCTGCGCGTCCGCTTTGCCAAGCTCGGCGAACTGGTGATCGAGATCCGCGCCCTGGCGGCCCTGACCGCGCCGGAGCGCTTTGCCCAGCTCCAGGAGCGGGTCGGCAAGCTCATGGCCGAAACCGGCGCCCAGATCGACCCCGACAGAATGCTGCAGGAACTGGCCACCATCTCCGACCGGGTCGATGTCTCCGAAGAGCTGACCCGCCTCGAAATCCACCTGCGCGGTATTGACGGCTATTTCCGCCAGACCGAGCCCGTGGGACGCAAGCTCGACTTCATGGTTCAGGAGTGTTTCCGCGAGATCAACACCTGCGGCAACAAGAGCCAGAACACGAGCATCAGCCAGCTGGTGGTGACCTTCAAGGCCGAACTGGAAAAGTGCCGCGAGCAGATTCAGAACCTGGAGTAGGGCATGGACAAAAAAAAGCTCCTCAACATCGGCTTCGGCAATGCCGTGGTCATGAACCGGGTGGTGGCCATCGTCGGGCCGACCTCCTCCCCCATGCGCCGCTTGCGGGAGGAGGCCAAACAGGCCGGACGGCTCATCGACGCGACCCAGGGCCGCAAGACCCGCTCGCTCATCATCACCGATTCGAACCACTGCATTCTGTCCGCCATCCAGCCTGAAACCATCAGCCAACGCTTCACCGCCGGAGGCAGCGATGAATAGCCAAGGTCCTCCGGCCGAGGACATGAACGTGGGCATGATGCTGGTCATCAGCGCCCCCTCGGGCACGGGCAAGAGCACCCTCATCCGCCGCCTGACCGCTGAATTCAGTGCGTTCGTCTTTTCCGTGTCCTGCACCACCCGCGCTCCCAGGCCGGGAGAAGTGAACGGCCGGGAATATCATTTCCTGACCCGCGAGGAGTTTCAGCGCCGCCGCGACGAAGGGTTCTTCGCCGAGTGGGCCGAGGTCCATGGCAATTTCTACGGCACCCCCCGCCAGACCACCGAGGATCTTCTGGCCGCAGGACACGACGTGATCTTCGACATCGACGTGCAGGGCGCGAGCCAGCTCAAGGAAAGCATGGGGCAGGGCTGCTATGTGTTCGTCTTCCCCCCCTCGCGCGAAGCCCTGAAAAAGCGCCTGACCGGCCGGGGCACGGACAGTCCGGAGACCATCGCCCGCCGGCTGGCCGGGGCGAAGCAGGAAATCGAGGACAGCCACTGGTTCGACCACTGGATCATCAATGACGACCTCAGCCACGCCCATGACCAGCTACGCACGGTCTATCTGGCCGAGAAAACGCGGCCCGCATATCAAAAATCCTGGCGCACCATCCTCGCCAAGCAATGGGGGACGCCATGAAGACAACACCCGCCCTGGTCGTGGCTCTTGATTTCGCCCAGCCCGGCCCGGCTCTGGACCTGGCCTCCCGCCTCCAGGGCATCGTGCCCTGGGTCAAGGTCGGCCTGGAACTCTATCTGGCCGCCGGACAGGGCATCGTCGCCCGGCTGAAAGACATGGGCTATCTCGTTTTTCTCGACCTCAAGTTCATGGACATCCCCAACACCGTGCAGGCGGCCACGGCCCAAGCCACCCGCATGGGCGCGGACATGCTGACCATTCATACCCTCGGCGGCCGTACCATGTGCGAAGCGGCCGTGGCGGGCCGGGACCAGGCCCTTGCGTCCGGGCAAACCCCGCCCCTTGTCCTCGGCGTGACGCTCCTGACCAGCCTCGCCCCTGGAGATCTTGCCTGGAATCCTCATGGCACGGCCGAGGACCTGCGCGATCTGACCGCCACCCTCGCGCTTCTGGCCCAAAACTGGAAACTGGACGGGGTGGTCTGTTCAGGCAAAGAAGTTCGTGTTATACGAGAGACATGTGGAGCATCTTTTCAGCTCCTGACTCCCGGCATTCGTCTGCCAGATGCGGACGCGGGGGACCAAACCCGGATATGCACTC
>CAXNFJ010000088.1:0-7138 GCA_964201165.1 Desulfomicrobium sp. | reverse complement strand
AAGAGCTAATATGCTGTATTGTTTTGAGTAATCGGCGTTATTGACCAGAAACTTTCGAAACTCCTGTCAGTCATGGCGGATTTTTCCCAGGGTTCCCTTGAGACCACGTCATCGGCGACAGATCTGGCCATTGGCGGCAATGGATTTTTCATGGTTTCCCCTGCCGGAGAAGAGGTCAGTTATTACACCCGTGCGGGAAATTTCACCTTTGATGAAGACGGGTACATGGTCGATTCGCACGGTTACCGCTTGCAGGGCTGGGCCGTGCAGCAGGCGGACACCAGTGCCGCGGCCACCGGCGACACCACCTCGACCACGAGTGCCGGAGTGAAGATCAAGGGTGTCCCGCAGGATATCAAACTGGAAAATTTCCAATCTCCCCCCCAGGCTACCAGCCATATCGACATGATTGTCAACGTTGATTCCCTGTCCGAGGACAAATCCACAGGAGAGGGAAGTGATGCTCCATTCACGGCCCTGTTCGATCTTTATGACGCGGATTCCGCCGATGGCGTCGCTCTCGGCGACTCATCCTATGCGTACCAGTCGACAATCAAGGTCTATGATGAAAATGGAACTTCACATGATTTGACGATCTATATGGATCCCGTCTCTGCTGATGCGGTCACGGAAAACGCCGACGGGTCCAGATATTGGGAATACATCGTGACGGTCCCGGCCAGTGAGGATAATAGAGAATGCTGGGACGTTGCCACCGCCGATACGAGCAAGCGCGGCGTCCTGATGGCAGGCACCCTGATGTTCAATGCCGCGGGCGAGCTGGAGAACATGTCGGCGTTCACCCTGAACGATCCGGCAGCCGCCGTTGACGAAGCTGACTGGACGCCGGCCAATTTTTCCCAGAATGGCTATCCCATCTGCACGGCAAACTTTCTTGGGGCCGAGAATGCCAGCACCACCGGTTCCGGAGTGTTGACCGAGAGCGCGAATACGAAAAATATCGAAATCAATTTTGGTCTGCGCAACCGTTCCACAACGTGGGATCCGGCGGATCTCACATCGTTGGCGGGTCTGCAGGCGCTCGATGCGACCACGCTCACTTCGGCCGATTTGGACACGATCAATGGCATGGCCTCCACGGAAATCAGCGCCCTGGCGACAACCAATTACAGCACGGGTTCGACCACGATTTTTCAGTCTCAAGATGGATATACTGCTGGTTTTCTTCAGAATATTTCTGTGGATCGTGACGGGGTCATTACGGGCAAGTACTCCAACGGACAGGTTCTGCAGCTTTTTGCGGTGACCCTGGCCACGTTCAACAACAACTACGCCCTGTACCGTGAAGGCGGAAACCTCTTCTCCGAAACCCGGTCCTCCGGGCCTCCCATCACCGGTTTGGCCAACACCGGCGGCAAGGGCAGCATCGCCTCCAACTCCCTGGAGCAGTCCAACGTGGATTTGGCCACGGAATTCGTGAAGATGATCACCACGGAAAAAGGTTTTCAAGCCAACTCCAAAACCATCACCACCGTGGATCAGATGCTGACGGTTTTGATCCAGCTCAAGCGATAGTTTTTCCTCTTCCTATACAGGAAAGCCCGCGCTGCGATTCGCAGCGCGGGCTTTCCTGTTTTCGTCAAGGCAGGGCTCTAGAATGCTTTGTTCAGGAAAAGTCCGACCATGTTTTCAATGGATGCGGCCAGATCAAGCATCTCGTCGGCTGGTATTTTGCGGATCAGCTTGTCGGTGTCCGGGTCACGCACTTCGACCTGCACCATGTCTGTGCGCTCGTCGACGTTGAATTTCAGATTCACGCCCAGGGACGACATGTAGGAGTCAACCGCCTCGGTCAGGTTCTGCAATTTTTGCAAGGAAATTTCTTCCGGCTTTCCAGCCTGAGTCCCGGATTTTTGGCCCGGAAGCAGATTGGCGAACGCCCGTTCGGCGATTTCCAGATTGGAGCGTTGCTGGTTGGTCTGCTCCACGGGAGTCAGGATGTCTTGGGGCTCGTAGGCGAGAGCGTTGATTTTCATTGCCTGGGTCTCCTCTTAAAAAAATTACTCAACCATATAATCGTCCTGGTGGGGAAAAACTTTAGGAGGGGAGGCAATTTTGACCGCTTTTGAGACGTCTTTTGGTTTTTTAATTTATAACATACTAAAAACAAATAATATATTTAAAATGGCATCTGGTGTGCAATGCCTCGCATATAACTGCATAAGGAGGTTTTTCTCATGTCTTTGGTCATAAATCATAATTTGATGGCGATGAATGCCGCCAGGAATTTGTCCACTTCCTATAGTAATCTTTCAACCTCGACTCGGCGTCTTTCCTCGGGATTGCGCGTGGGCACGGCTGCGGATGACGCGGCGGGCCTGGCGATCCGTGAGTTGATGCGCGCCGATATCGCGTCCCTCAACCAGGGCATGCGCAACGCGAACGATGCGATTTCCATGATCCAAACCGCGGACGGAGCCCTGCAGGTCATTGACGAAAAACTGATCCGCATGAAGGAACTGGCCGAACAGGCAGCCACCGGCACGTACACTTCGGATCAGCGTTTGATCATCGACTCCGAATATCAGGCCATGGCTTCGGAAATCACCCGAATCGCCAATGCGACCGATTTCAACGGTATTTATCTGTTGAACGGCAATCTTTCAGGATCGGCTCACGATGGAAGCGGCCTGAATTCCACCGGTCGGCTCAAGGTCCATTTCGGTGCAGGCAACGACTCCGCCGAGGACTATTACTATATCCAGATCGGCAATTCCACGGCGTCGGCTCTTGGGGTCGGAAATCAATCCGATCGGAGCATCAGCAGCGCAGGATACAGTATTTCCACGCAGGAGGCGGCTCAAACCTCGCTGGATGCGATCAATGAAGCCATTGTTTCCAAGGACAAGATCCGAGCAAGTCTGGGCGGTCTGCAGAACCGGCTGGAAAATACGATCACCAATTTGAGCATTCAGGCTGAAAATCTTCAGTCCGCCGAGTCTCGCATTTCCGATGTGGACGTGGCCCAGGAAATGACCGAATTCGTTCGCAACCAGATCCTGACCCAGTCCGCAGTGGCCATGCTGGCCCAGGCCAATCAGCTGCCGCAGATGGCCATGCAGCTTATGCAGGGTTAATGACGGGTTTGCTGGCAGGGGCGATGATCAAAGACAAGGCCGGGGTGCTTCACTCCGGCTTTTTCGCGTCCTGGCTTGGAGTTGCCTGATGGCCTGCGTGAGTTTCGGGACGGCACTGATCCGGAAAACGGGTTGCCAGCAGTCGCAGAGCCTGCTCGGCCGCGCCTTGTTCGGCCCTGCGCATGCTGCGTTCCTCCCATTCCACCTGGGTGTTGTCCGGCAGGGTGACGATGACGGAGTACAGCATGGCATGTTCGGGACCATGGCTGCTGCCAAGGGCATAGGAGGGCCTGGCTTTCCAGAGGCGCTGGGTGGCTTCCTGGAGCAAGCTCTTGAAATCCCTGGGGCGAAATGTTTCCGGCGGCGTGGGCCATTGGCCATCAAACAAAAAATTGACACAGGTCAGCACGGGGTCCAGTCCCCCGTCAAGAAAGACGGCGCCAAGCACGGCCTCCATGGCATCGCTCAACATGGAATTTTTTTCTCTTCCGCCCTGGCCTTCCTCGCCTTTGCCCAGAAGCAGACACCGGCCCAGTCCGATTCGTCTGGCCACTTTTGCAAGGGCCGTTTCGCTGACCAGCGAAGAGCGCATTTTGGTGAGATGGCCTTCCTGCGCTTCTGGAAATTTCTGAAACAATTCATGGGATACGGCCAGTTCCAGGACCGCGTCACCCAGGAATTCCAATCGTTCATTATGTCCGCTGCCATGCTCATTGGCATGGGAGGTGTGTGTGAGGGCCTGGATTAAAAGCTTGACTTGCTTGAATTCATAATGGATTTCATACTGCAGTGCCCGCAGTGCATCCGATGCAATTTCCAGAGACATTAAGGTTCTCCATGAGAGACGTTTATCTTCACGCCCTGTTTTCCCCCAAAGCCATCGCTGTTGTCGGATCTTTCGATAGCGCAGGAGCCTCGGCCCGTGTGGTTTTGACCAATCTTGAACGCTGGGGGTATCAGGGGAAGATTGTGCCCGTCAATTGGACTGGACAGAGCGCTTCCCAAGGCTTTGAGGAGCTTGCGCGCGTTGACCTGGCCGTGGTTTGTCTGGCGCCCGAATTTGTTCTCGATGCCTTGGAGGAAATCGCCGACAAAGGGGTCAAAGCCGTTATCGTCACTTCCGCCGGATTTCGGGAGATCGGAGGCCGTGGGTACTATCTCGAGGAAGCCATCACCTACTTGGCCGCACGCAGGAACCTGACTCTCCTCGGCCCAAATTGTCTCGGCGTGGCCTCCTGGGCCGATCACTTGAACGCTTCGCTCATTTCCCGTCTGCCCGTGGAAGGCAACATCGCTTTTTTTTCGCCATCCGGCTCCATGTGCAATGCGATCCTGGATTGGGCCGCCAGCGAGGAGGTCGGGTTCTCCAAGTTCGCAAGCCTTGGGAACCGGGCGGTCATCGACGAAGCGTCCATGCTCCAGTTTCTGGCCGAGGACCCGCACACCCACGTCATCATCGGCTATCTGGAAGGCATGAACAACGGCCGGCGTTTTGCGCGCATCAGCCAGACCATCACCCGGGAAAAACCGGTTATCATGCTGCAGGCCGGCATGACCGAGCATGGGCAAAAGGCGATTTCTTCCCATGTCGGCGCCCTGACGGGATCGGAAAAAGCCTACCAGACCGCCCTCACGCAGGCGGGCATCATCCAGGTCGACAATCTTTCCTCCCTTTTCGATCTGGCGCGCATGTTCGGCACCCAGCCGCTGCCCAAGGGGCCCAACCTCGCCATTATCACCAATTCCGGAGGGGCCGGAATTCTGGCCGCGGACGGAATGGCCGGAACCAGCCTGAATCTCACCCGCCTTGGTCGATGCACGGTTGAGCGGCTGACCGAAATCCTGCCTCGTCATGCCCAGACCGCCAATCCCGTGGATATCGGCATGGAGGCCGCCCCGGCCCAGTATGCCCAGGCTCTCGGTGAGGTCTTGCAGGACCGACAGATCCATATGGCGCTCGTGGTCATTGCCCCCGGCCTGGGAGTGGACCTGCCGGCCATCGCGCGCGAACTGGTGGCCTTGCCCAAGGCCCCGGACCGGGTCATCGCGGTCTGTCTCCTTGGCCAGGAGGGAGTGCTGGAGGAAAAACGATTTTTGCAGCGTCACGGTCTGCCCTGCTATTCCAACCCCAAGGCGGCGCTGGTGAGCCTTGAGGCCATGATCCGCTATGCGCAGTGGAAGACCAAGTCCTACCCGGTGGAAGTCTGCTATCGTCGGGACAAGGCCAAGGCGGAGCGTTTTCTTCATGATTGCCTGGAAATCGGCAAGACGGAACTTTTCGGATTTGAACTGCAGCCCCTGCTGCAGGCCTACGAACTGCAGTTCCCCCGGACCGAGCTTGCCCGAACGAGCAAGAGCGCGGTCAAGATCGCCAAGCGCCTGGCCTGTCCCGTGGCCCTGAAGATTGCCTCCCCGCATATCGAATACAAAAGCGATGTGGGCGGCGTCGAGGTCAACCTGCAGACCTCGGAAGAAGTGCGCCGCGGCTTTGTGCAGCTGACTTCCAGGGTGCAGTGCCTGCGCCGCGAGGCTTTTTTGTCGGGGTGTCTGGTCCAGGAGATGATCCTCGGCAAACCGACGGAGGTCTGCATCCGGGTCCGACGGGATCCGAAATTCGGACCTTTGGTCCGATTCGGGTTGTCCGGAAGCCAGGCCGAGATTTTCCAGGATTATTCCTTGCGTCTCGCCCCCTTGTCCCTGGAGGACGCCTCCGGGATGATGCGCGAACTCAAGGTCTTTTCCCTGCTCAAACGCGAGCGTGGCCGCGATCCCCTGGACTTGCGGGCGCTTGAGGATGTACTCTTGACCGTGTCGCAGATGACTCTGGATTTTCCTGAAATTTACGCATTGGAATTTGACCCGGTTTTGGTCACATCCCGGGGGGCATGGGTTGCCGGGGCGAGGATGTCTCTTTTTCCTCAGTCCGAATAGGGGCGTGGTCGACAACATGGTGCCAGAATATCGCAGTCCTGATCAGGAGGAAGTATGGTAGGAATTTATGTAGGGGCGACATCCGGCTATTCCGGAAAGAATATGATCGCCATGGGGATTGGGCTCAAACTGCAAAAGGAAGGCTACCGTGTCGGATACATGAAGCCGGTGGGTGCCTTGCCGCAGGAAAAGAATGGCGTGCTTGGCGACGCGGACGCTTTTTTTGTGCAGGACATCCTGGGCCTGAGCGAAGACCCGACCCTGGTCACTCCCGTGGTCGTGGATCAGGATTTCAAGATGAAGGCCTTCACGGGCAAATGCGAGGACCTGCTGCCCCGGATCAAGACCTCCTACGAGGCGCTTGGCAAGGATAAAGATGTCATGATCGTGGCCGGATCCGGCAGCATGTACTCGGGCAAGTACTGCGGGGTGGACGGGATCAGCGTGATCAAGACGTTGGGCATCAAGGGCATCGTCATTGACCGCTACGTCAAGGAACTCAATTACGACTATCTCATCGCTATGAAGGAATTGCTTGGGGAACAGCTGCTGGGCGTGCTCCTGAACGACATCCCGCCCGTCTTCAAGGAAGAGCTGGATTCGCTCCTGCATCCCTTCCTGGAGAGCAAGGGAATCAAGGTCCTGGGTAAGATCCCCTCCGATCCGCTCATGGGCGCCATCAAGGTCGCCGATCTAGCCGACCGTCTGGGCGGCAAGGTCATCACCGCCCAGGACAAGTCCGAACGGGTGGTGGAGAATTTCCTGATCGGCACCATGCAGGTCGAGAACTTCATGACCCATTTCCGCAAGAGCAAGAAGTCCGCGATCATTGTCGGCGGAGACCGTTCCGATGTGCAGTTGGTGGCTTTGGAAGGGCAGTGTCAGTGTCTGGTGCTGACGGGCAACCTGTACCCGAACGACATCATCATGACCCGGGCCGAGGTGCTGGAAGTTCCCATAGTGGTGGTCCGCGACGACACCTTCACCGTGGCCAAGAAAATGGAAGCCATCCTGTCCCGGCACAAGCTCAGGGACGTGATCAAGATCCAGCATGGCTCCCAGCTGGTCAGTTCCATCATCGATTTTCAATATCTGAAGGAAAAGCTGGG
>CAXNFJ010000087.1:0-7151 GCA_964201165.1 Desulfomicrobium sp. | reverse complement strand
GGCCCTGAACAAGGTGGCCGTGCCCCGGCCCATGACCCATGATCTGATCCTGGGCATCCTGGAAAAGATGACCTCACGACTCGAAGCGGTGGAGATCGTCTCCATCCATGAAGGCACGTATTACGCCGAGCTTGTCGTACATGCCGAGGCCGGAGAACGGCGCGTCGATTGCCGTCCCTCGGACGCCATTGCCCTCGCGTTGCGGGCCGAGGTGCCCATCCGCGTTTCGGAGGAGGTCATCGCCCTGAACAAAACTTTGCAGAAAGGGGTTTTCCAGGAAGTGGTCACGGGTGAGGACAGCGACAAGTGGACGGACATCCTGTCCAAGTACAGCTTGGACGACATCAAGTACAAGATGTGACGCGGGCGTGATAGATCTGCATACCCATTCGATCTTCAGCGATGGCGAGCTGATTCCGGCGGAGCTGGCGCGGCGGGCCAAGGTGGCCGGATATCGGGCCATCGCCATCACAGATCATGTTGATGCCTCGAACATGGAGTTCGTGATACCGCGGGTCGCCGCCATGGCCCGTGAGTATTCCATATACATGGATATCGCCATCCTGGTCGGCGTGGAGCTCACGCATGTTCCCCCTTCCCTCATGTCCCAGGAAACGCAACGTGCCCGCGCTCTCGGCGCGATGATCGTCGTGGCCCATGGTGAGACCATTGTCGAACCTGTGGAGAGGGGCACGAATCTCGCGGCGATCGATGCCGGAGTGGACGTGCTGGCCCATCCCGGACTGATCACGAAAGAAGAAGTCAGGCTGGCCGCGGAAAATGGCGTTCTGCTCGAAATCACGACCCGCGGCGGTCATGGATTTACCAATGGTCATGTCCTGGCCTTGGCTCGCGTTTATGGCGCCAAGCTTGTGGTCAACAACGACGCTCATGCGCCGAAGGACCTCCTCGACGCGGAGTTGCGCCGCAAGATCGCGCTGGGGTGCGGCATGACCGCGGAAGAATATCGATGTGCGGATGGGCATGCCTGGGCTCTTGTGTCCCGCAGCCTTTCGCTGTAGGGAAGCCAAAATTTGTTGTGTCCTTGTTTAATCTCGTAGTGCAAAAAAGGGTGATACTTATGGAAGCAGTGCCTCAGATGGGCGTTGTTGAGCAGATGAATGTTACGCAGCCGATCGACTCCATGCAGCAACTGGGCGACGCCACTCAATTGGGCGGAATGTCGCAACTGGGCTTTTGGGACATGATCTCCAACGCAACTGTGGTTGTACAAGGAGTCATGACCCTCTTGGCCCTCATGTCACTGATCAGCTGGTCGATCATTTTTTATAAAATAATTCAGATTCACCTAGGCAGACGCAAGGCCCTTCATGAAAGAGCCTTGTTTCAGAATGCGACGAATCTGGCCGACGGAGTGCAGACCCTGCGCGAGCAAGGCAATTCCGCCCTGTATCCGATCGCCAAGAGGGGATTGCAGGAATTCAGGCGGCTCGAACAATCCGTCATCCATCCCAACCTGAAGTTCCGGGTCGCCGGAGACAATCTGCGCCGAGTGCTCGAGCAGGGCGTGACCGAAGGTCTGGGAGAAATGTCCAAGTCTTTGGCGTTTCTGGCAACTTGCGCCAATGCGGCCCCGTTCATCGGCCTTTTCGGAACGGTCTGGGGCATCATGAATTCGTTCCATTCCATCGGACAGATGAAAACGGCCGCATTGGCCGTTGTCGCGCCCGGTATTTCCGAAGCCCTGGTGGCCACCGCCATCGGTTTGGCCGTAGCCATCCCGGCGACCATCGCCTACAATACTTTTTTGGGCATGATCGGAACAGTGCAGATGGAAATGGAATGCTTTGCCAGCGAGTTTTTGAATCGTGCTCAGCTTGAACTGCCCTGGATGAACAAGCGGAGTGAATAAGTCATGCAGGTAAACGCAGGAAAAGGATTGCTGGCGGAAATCAACGTCACGCCCTTTGTGGACGTCATGCTCGTGCTGCTCATCATTTTCATGGTGACGGCCCCCATGCTGACCCAGGGTGTGGAAGTTGACTTGCCGGAAACCAAGGCAGTGGAGACCCTGCCCGAAGATAGCGATACGGTCATTTTGCGCGTCCTCAAGGACGGCACCATCAAACTGGATAAATACGAGATCAAGGTCGAAGACCTGGGTAATCATCTCAAGCGTATGGAATTACAGAAAGGAAAATTGCTCTATCTGCAGGCTGACAAGGATGTTGCGTACGGCGTGGTCGTCAAGGTAATGGCGGAAGTCAGGGCTGCAGGCGTTCAAAAGCTGGGTGTTGTCGCGGAACCTGAAGATGAGAAACCCTAGGATAAGGCGCTGCCGTGTTCAAATCGCTGCGTCATTTAAGTTGGGTCTTCTCCATCGCGTTGCACCTTGTGGTGCTCGTGGGAGGAGCCTATGTGTCCACGGGTTCACACGTTAAAATCAATCTGAACAAGAGAATGTACGAGGTCAACCTCGTCGGCGCGCCCAACAAGGGTAAACCCGGAGCCAAGAGCGCGCCAAAGCAGGCGGCACCACAGGAAGCGACTCCCCAGAAAGCGGTCCCCAAGGATGCTCCCGAGGTCAAAGCCCCGCAAGAGCCGAAAAAACCTGAGAAAAAGGCTGTTCCCACGGATACGGCCAAGGCAATTCCGACGGAGACGGTGAACGCCACCAAGGTGGCCGAGACCAAACCCGAGGAGCCCAAGAAAGAAGAGCCGAAAAAGGAAGAGCCGAAAAAGGAAGAGCCCAAGAAGGAAGAGCCGAAAAAGGAAGCCAAGGCGGATTCCAAAAACGCGACCAAGGCGGACTCCAAGAACGCGACCGAGGCCAAAACCGAAAAGAAGCCGACCAAGGAAGAAATTCTGGCTCAAGCCCTGGGCGACGCGACCAAGGCGACCAAAACCGCCAAGGGCAGTTCCGATGGGACCGCCAAGGGTGATTCCAAGGGCAGTTCCAAGGATGCCTTGGCCGACGCCCTGTCCGATCTTGGGCGCGAAGTCTCCGGGCGTGGCACACGGGGAGACGGAACGGCCGAGGATGGGGACGGCGAGGGCGAATCTTCGGGGAGCCTGGATGAATACTATGCCACGCAGGTTGTCAAAGCCATCCGCCAGAATTGGAGATTTCCGAGGCTTTCCAATATCGTCCTGGCCACGACCGTGGAACTGCGGTTGAACAAGGCCGGCGAAATTCTGGCTGCGCGCATGGTGAATGGTTCCGGGCGGTCGGATTTCGATGCCTCGGTCATGCGCGCCATCGAGGACACGAAAATGTTGCCTCCGCTGCCTGAAACACTGGATGCGACTTTGATTATAACTTTTTACAATACGGAAAATGGGTAGGAGACTGTCTTGATCAAAAAACTCTTTCTCCTTCTGCTTCTTATGTTCGCGCCTGTTGCGTCGGCTTCGGCGGCGAGTGTGATGAATATCGATATTTATGGCCCTGGTCAGTCCAGGGTCAATCTCTTCGTGACCGATCCTTTGTCCAAGGAAAGTGTCGGTCCCCTTGGAGCCATACCGGGGAACGCCCCAGTGGATTTGCAACAGCGCATTCATGCCAACTGCGCCTTTTTGCCCTTCTTCAATATGCTTTCGGCCAGGGATATTGTTGGCGGCCCCTCTGCCGGGGGGTACGTGGGCCAGAGCATCGATTTCAAGAAGTTTCAGCTCTCGCGGGCCGACGTGCTGGTCACCGCGGCATGGGCCCCTCGGCCCGGCGGAGTCGGGGACGTGGAGCTGCGCGCCTATGAAGTCTACACTGGGCGTTTGATTGTGGGCAAAGGTTACAGCGTGGCCAACAATCAGCAAGTCCCGGAAGTTGCCGCGCGGTTTTGCGCGGATCTGATGGAAGCGCTGACCGGACAGGGGGATTTCTTCCGTTCGAACATCGCCTTTGTCAAAAAGGAAGGCCAGCGCAAACAGATTTACATGGCCACGGCCCAGGGTCTCAATTTGCAGAAAATCACCAACCTGGACGGTATTGCCGTCAGTCCGGCCTGGTCCCATGACGGGCAGAAGCTGGTTTTTGTTTTTCTGGACAAGAAATTCCACAACCTGTGCGTCTGGAACCGTCAGACCAGGTCCTTGGAAAAAAGGAGATTGCCCGGCAATACGCTTATAGCACCTGCGTTCACCAAGTCCGGTTCCGTTGCGATCAGTCTTGATATGCGTGGAAACCCGGATATTTATGAGCTTAAATCCGATTTTGGCGTTGGACGTGTGCTCGAAGAAAATTGGGGCATTGACATCGGGCCGGATTTTGATCGATCCGGGCAAAAAATGGTCTTTGTTTCCAATAGGTTGGGAAATCCCCATGTATTTCTGAAGAATTTGGGCACAGGAGAGACCAAGCGCATCTCTCTGACCGGCAAGTACAACACGGGTCCGAGTATCAGTCCGGATGGCACACAGGTTGTTTTCGCCCAGATGATAAATGGAATTCATAAACTATTTCTGGTAGATTTGGCTACAGGACGCGAGCGCCAGTTGACATTTGGGGCTGGTAGTGATGAAGATCCCACTTGGTCTCCAGATGGCTATTTTATAGCATTTGCTTCAAATAGATCAGGCCCGAGCCAGATCTATCTGACAACAAAGCATGGAGATGAACCAATTTTGATTCCAACCGGTCCTGGAGAGGCAACTTCTCCGGCCTGGGGGAAATTATAGTGGCAGAGGTTTGGTTTTTTTTCGTTAATGGAGGAAGTTATGAAGAAGTTAAGCGTTGTTGGTTTGATCGTGTTGGTGTTTTGTTTGGCCATGGCTGGTGGCTGTTCCAAGAAAGTGAGCTCCACTCCTGCTGGTGCTACCGCTGCTGGTTCCGGAGATGGTTCCGGTGCTGGTCAGGGCGGTTTGACTGCTGCGCAGCTCGAAGCACAGCGTCTTGCTGAACTGCAGCGTCAGGCCATTGAAAAGATTGGTGCAGACAAGATTTATTTCGCGTTTGATTCCAATGAATTGTCTCAGGAATCCCGTCAGGTTCTGACCGATAAGGCCGACCTGCTGAAGGCTAATCCTGCTCTGTCCCTGTTGATCGAAGGTCACTGCGACGAACGCGGCACCAACGAATACAACTTGGCTCTTGGCGAACGCAGAGCTCGTGCTGCTTATGAATTCCTGGTGCTGATGGGCATCGATTCCTCCAAGCTGCAGATCATCAGCTACGGTGAAGAATACCCCGCAGTTCAGGGTTCCACCGAAGACGCATGGTCCAAGAACAGACGTGACGAGTTCAAGGCGAGCGCCAACTAAGTCTTTGTCTGGATTTTGAGGGAGGATTCGTCCTCCCTTTTAAAGCCCCACTTTTGTGGGGCTTTTTTTGTCTTTTGCCTCGGGCGTATGCGGTTGCGACACGCCGGAGTGAGTGGATCCTGGCCTGTTGGCTTGAAGCAATGGGGGGCAGTTTTATGATGGATAAGTGCCGATCGGTTTCCGGGGCTGGGATGCCATCCTGACGTACTTTAACGGTGAGCCAGGCGGACAGAGGCGTCATGAGCGCCCTTGGGGCTAGAAGCGCTTGATTTCTTCCTTGCTGAAAACAGCGTGGGTCATGTCCGCATTGGCCGGGTGGACGAGCAGGGTTGATTTCCCACCCATGCGCACCGTCTTGATCTGGTCGCAGAGGACAATGCGCGCGTCTTGCGCCACCATCCTTCCGTCCGCGGTGCGGATGTCCTCCACAGGCGCATACGTTTTGAGTTTGATCGTGGTCATTATTTCACCGCTTGGGCCGAAGTGAAACCAGCTCCGATAGCGGCCGTCGTTTCCCCACAGCCTGAGGCCGACTCCGGCCAACGCTCCGATCACTCCCCCTCCGGTGCCGCCATGTTCCGACAGATGCACTCCGAGCTCCCGGGCCAGAGCATAAGCTTGGTCCTTGGTCAGCACTTCCTTTTTGGCCCGCAGGCCGAAGGAGACGATGGCTTCCCGTGCCTCCGGCAGGAGTTCGGGAGTAACGCACAATCCGGGATCCGAGCCCGGTGCGCTACGGCTGACGAGAAACCGGCTTAAAAATTCAATGATATTTTCTTGGGGCACATCGGTTGTGGCTTCAAAGACCATGGAGCTGTTGTGCGAGGTGTAGGGTATTTCTGGATGCACAAAGAGCTGATGCCGTGAGATCATGGAAAAATGTCCCCACCCCAATGCGCGCATCTGCGTGCAGGCCTCATCGACCAGCCAGCCTGTGCCCTGAGATTCCAGGTTGTCCGTGTCATCCATGGAAATGATCAGTTTCATTCTGCGCTCCTGCATCCTGCGGGTTGAAATTTGTGGAAAGGAGGCCCCGAGCTTCGAGTTTGCGTAGCAAGAGCGGCAACGGCAGGGCGCCAAGGGTTCCGAAGAGCATGCCGCCTCCGGTTTTGATTGCCGTGCTCACGATGAGTACCTGCAGGTCCATGCCCACCATCCATTCCGTGAACAGGGAGAGCGGAGCGCGCGCCGCGGCCGCGCACAAGCCCACGCAGGCGAAGGCGGCCAGGTTCTTGCGGTGGCGCTGCAGAAAGGGGACGCAGAGATCGATGACCAGGGCGGGCAACATATAGCTCAGCATGCCCAGTGGACCCATTTTGCCCCCGCCCGTGAACATGCCGAGCAAGCCGGCCATGACCGCCGCCAGGGTCGCGCTCCATGGCTTGCGCACGCAAAGGGCGGCCAGCAGCAGAAAAAGAATGAGGAAAAACATGGAATGACCCGGGATTTTGAGATGCAGGCGGAGCAGGATTTTGGTGGAGAGGATCAGCAACGCGCAAAATCCCAGAAACAAAGATTCCTGCAGGGTCAATCCGAACATGTGGTTACGCATCGGTGTCTCCGGTTGATGGTGATGACGCCGGGCCGGGCCAGACTGTGCGGTCCGGGTGCAGGCCGTACCAACGGCAATGCGCGGCCAGGGCGATATCCCTGGACAGGGCCAGGCTGGACATGATGGCGGGCAGGCAGATGCCATGCACGGCCGTAGGCCAGTTTCGGGGGTTCAAAAGTTCGCGTGGAAGGATTCGGGCTCCGCGCAGGATCTGACTTTCATAGGTCTGCACGGTCACGGCCCAGAGTGTCGGAAAAAAAAAGACGCAGGTGGAGAGGACAAACCCCATCCGGGCCGGCAGAAAATGCACCAGGAGCCTGGCCATGTCGCCGTGGTGCGTGGTCCTCATGACCAGCACTCCGGGCATGATGACCAGGACGAG
>CAXNFJ010000086.1:0-7190 GCA_964201165.1 Desulfomicrobium sp. | reverse complement strand
GAAACGGACCTGACGCTTGTTCTTGCCCGTGGGCGCGTGGGCGACCACATCCATGAGCCGGTTCAGGGTGGCCTGGTCCACGGCGTCCGGCAGATAGCGGCGCACGGACCTGCGGCTTTTGATCAAATTTTCGACCCCATCCGGGCAGGGAGGCAGAATTTCAGCGCTCCGATCCGGGTTTATCCCCAGAATGGACAGAGCCGCGGTGGGGCAGACGGCCAGGCAATGCTGGCAGCGGATGCAATAGGACCGCCGGGATTCGGGAATGCGCGGCAAGCCCTCGCTCATGTCGATGACGTTCACGGGGCAATCGGCCGCGCATTCTCCGCACTGGATGCAGCGGGTTTCATCAATGGCAAAATCAAGCATGGTTTCCTCCATGGGAACTGTGGCCCGCGCCGATCACGGACCATCCCTCCTCCTACGGCGGGAGCGGTCGATGCACAAGCGGGTCGATTGCACGCAACCATGTTGCATGGACCTTGACTTCACGCAAGTGTGTTGCCTAAACGTGATTTCCAAATCATGAGAAAATCATGGGAACCCGGAGCGCGCCGACCACTCTTGTGCTGATCCCGGCGCAGCTTTCGGCTCCGGCCTTTGCCGATGCGGCGAAGTGATTCACAGAATGGACGAGCGCCGAATGACGGGCAGCCCCCGTCTCAGGCATGAGCCATCCGGCCGCATCCATGATCCGGACATGCGGACAAACACCGAGTCTGTCCGCCGCCCCCTACCACGAAGGACCTCCATGCATTCAGACGATCACATCTGCCCCACCTGCTCCGGGCACGGGCCAGCGGCCATTCCGGGGGCGCGATTCCCTTCGCTGTCGGGCATCGGCACCCCGGTCATCGAGCTCTCCGGAGTCTGTTTTTCCTATGACGGACGCGAAGTGCTCACCAACGTGAACATGACGGTCAACACCGGAGACTTTCTGGCCGTCATCGGCCCCAACGGCGGTGGCAAGACCACTCTCGTCAAGCTGATCCTGGGGCTGCTCCCGCCCAAGTCCGGCACGGTCCGCGTGCTGGGGGACGATCCCTTGTCCGTCCGCCCGGCCGTGGGCTACGTTCCACAGCACGCGCAGATCCAGCCGAGCTTTCCGGTCACGGTCCGCGACGTGGTTCTGCTTGGAATGCGACGCAGCGGAGGTCTTTTTTCCTCCCATCGCTGGCCCGGATATTTCGCCTCGGAAAAACAGAAGGCCATGGAAACCCTGCACATGGTCGACATGGCCGACCTCGCCGGGCGCCGCTTCGACGCCCTGTCCGGAGGCCAGAAGCAGCGCGTCCTGGTGGCCCGGGCCCTGGCCTCGGACCCGGCCCTGCTGCTCTTTGACGAGCCCACCTCCAACATCGATCCCCAGGGCAAGATCTGCCTCTTCGACCTGCTCTCGTCGCTCAGTTCGTCCATCACCATTGTCATGGTCAGCCACGACCTCATCTCCGCCTCCACGCGCATCAGCAGCGTGGCCGCGGTCAACCAGACGCTCATCCAGAGCGCAAGCCGGGAACTCACGCCCAAAATGCTCGAACTTATCTACGGCGCCCACGACGCATCCTGCCCCCTGGACGAATACATCAGGGGCATGTCCTCCATCTTTGGCGCCTCCGGACCCAGGAGCGCGAAATGATGGAGATCCTGACCCTGGAATTCATGCGCAACGCCCTGCTGGCCGGACTTCTGGCCAGCCTGGCCTGCGGCGTCATCGGCTCTCTGGTGGTCGTCAACCGGCAGGTCTTCATGGCCGGGGGAGTGGCGCACACGGCCTACGGCGGAGTGGGCCTGGCCTTCTACCTGGGGCTGCCGGTGCTGCCCTGCGCCCTGGGCTTCACGGTCCTAGCCGCCCTGATCATGGCCCTGGCCTCCTTTGGCCGGACCGAACGCTCGGACGGCATCATCGGCATCATGTGGGCCGCGGGCATGGCCTTCGGCATCATCCTCATGGACCTGACTCCGGGGTACAACGTCGACCTGATGAGCTATCTCTTCGGCAGCCTGCTGGCCGTACCCCAAAGCGACATCTGGTTCATGCTGCTCCTTGATCTTTTTATCCTGGCCGCGGTCCTGTTCTGGTACAAGGACTTCCTGTCCCTGTCCTTCGATACGGAATTCGCCCGCTCCACCGGCGTGCCCGTGCGCCTGCTCTACGCCCTGATGCAGGTTCTGACCGCCGTGACCGTGGTCATGGTCATCCAGGTCGCGGGGCTCATTCTGGTCATCGCCCTCTTGACCATCCCGCCCATGCTGGCGGAGCTGTTCACGAACTCCCTGTGGAAAATGATGACCCTGGCGACCTTGGCCAGTCTCTTCTTTTGCCTGACCGGTCTGGCCCTGTCCTATCATTTCGACATCACTTCCGGAGCGTCGATCATTGCCGTGGCCACGGCCGGATACGTCCTGGCCTGGGGTCTGCGCTCCGTGCGGGGGCGCGCATGAAGGCCAAAATGAGCGAAAAAACGGCCACGGATCGGCTGACCAAGGCGGGCCTCGAGATCACCGACCACCGCCTGCGGGTGCTCCTGGCCGTGGGCAACACCCCGCATCCGTCCAGCGCCCCGGAAATCCTGGAAATGGTCCGCGCCAAAAAGGACATCAACCGGGTCACGGTGTACCGCATCCTGGACCTGCTGGTAGACCATGAGGTTCTGAACCGCCTCGGGCTGGGCGAGAAATCCCAGCGCTTCTGCCTGCGCGGAGCGCATGAGGACGAGCACCCCCACTTCCACTGCACGCGGTGCGACCGCTATCTCTGCCTGAACGCCCCCGCCCGGCCCTTCGACCGTCAGGCCCTGACCGATCTGAGCCTGGAGATCGAGCACGTGGACATCCGCCTGGAAGGGATCTGCCCCGCCTGCCAAAAAATCAAAAAGTAGCCGGACGCCCGCGGATTTCGCGGCAAATCCGCGCTTGCGCCGGAATACGAAAAGCCCGCCGTCCGGATCGGACGGCGGGCTTTCACGCGCAAAGGAGACGAGCGTTCAGGCCCCGGCCAGGACTCCATCGACCATGGCCTGGGCCTCGGCCTTGATCCGCTCCAAATGCTCCCGGCCCCGGAAGCTTTCCACATAGATCTTGTACATGTCCTCCGTGCCCGAAGGCCGAGCCGCGAACCAGCCGTTTTCCGTGACCACCTTGAGGCCGCCGATGGCCGCCCCGTTGCCCGGGGCATGGGTGATCTTGGCCAGGATGGGCTCGCCGGCCAGTTCGGACGAAACGACCTGCTCGGGCCGCAGGAAAGACAGCAGTTTTTTCTGGGCCATGCCCGCCGGGGCCTGCAGACGCTCGTACAGCGGGCTGCCGTGCCGCGCTTCCAGCTCCAGGTACAGATCGCCAGGGTCCTTGCCCGTGACGGCCGTGATCTCGGCGGCCAGCAGGTTGAGCAGGAGCCCGTCCTTGTCCGTGGTCCAGACCCCGCCATCGCCGCGCAAAAAGGACGCGCCCGCGCTCTCCTCTCCCGCGAAGCAGCAGGTTCCGGCCAGCAGATCCTCCACGAACCATTTGAAGCCCACGGGCACTTCGCGCACCGCTCGGCGGTGCGACGCCGCCACGCGATCGACCATGGAGCTGGTGACCAGGGTCTTGCCCACCTGCGCGTAAGGCGACCAGCCGGGACGGTGCGTCAACAGGTAGTCGATGGCCACGGACAGGTAGTGATTGGGGTTCATGAGGCCGTGCCCGGCCGTGACGATGCCGTGCCGGTCCGCGTCGGGGTCGTTGGCGAAGGCTATGGAAAAGGAGTCCTTGAGGGCGATGAGCTTGGCCATGGCATAGGCCGAGGAGCAATCCATGCGGATCTTGCCGTCCTTGTCCAGGCTCATGAACATGAAGGTCGGATCGAGAATGGTGCTGACCACCTTGATGTTCAGCCCGTAATGCTCGGCGATGGGTTCCCAGTATGCCTGCCCCGCGCCGCCCAGGGGGTCCACGCCGATGCTGATGCCCGACCGCCGGATGGCCTCCATGTCGATGGCGTCGCCCAGATCAAGGACATAGGGGCGGATGAAATCATGCTCATGGCACAGACCCTGACGCAAGGCCCGCTCCAGGGGGACGCGCCGGACGCTTTCCGGGGCGGCCAGCAGCTCATTGGCCCGTCTCTCGATCCAGGCCGTGACGCTGGTCTCGGCCGGGCCGCCGTGGGGCGGGTTGTACTTGATGCCCCCGTCCTCGGGCGGATTGTGCGAGGGTGTGATGACCATGCCGTCGGCCAGACCGGCGATCCGGCTCCGGTTGTGGCTCAGCACGGCGTGAGAAATGACGGGCGTCGGGGTATGGCCGAAGCCCTGCTGGAACCTGCAGTCCACCCCGGCCGCCGCCAGCACTTCAAGGGCCGTGCGCTGGGCGGGTTCGGACAGAGCGTGGGAATCCATGCCCACGAACATGGGCCCGTCAATGCCCTGGGACGCGCGATATTCGCACACGGCCTGGGTGATGGCCAGAATATGGGCTTCGTTGAAGGAACCCTTGAACGCGCAGCCCCGATGCCCGGAGGTGCCGAAGGCCACGGCCTGATCGGGCCGGGACGGGTCCGGGGCCAGGGTATAGTAGTCTGAAATCAGCCGGGGCACATTGATGCGCATGGATTCGGGCGCGGATGCGCCGGCAAGGGGATGTACGGCCACGTAAACTCCTTAGGGATGAGCGGGAAATCCCGTCACTCTTTATTTTTCCTGTCCGGGACAGGCTTGCCTTCGGGCGACTCTTGCAGAGCTTGGGAACGTTTGAAGGCCTCCCACAAAACCTTGTCATTGGGGTCCTGTTCGTAGGCTTTTTTAAAATACGGTGTGCCGTCTTTGCCCGCCTTATGAAAGATGGTGCCAATGTTGAAGGCCACGTTCTTACCCGAATCGGGCAGTCTTGGGTCGCTTTCCAGCGCCTTGCGGACCATGGCCAAGGCCTGGGCCTGGTCCTCGCCTTCATTGTAGGCCAGGGCCATGTTGTAGAGCAGTCCCGCGTTGTCCGGGACGAGGGACAGCACGCGGCTGTATTCGGCAATGGCCTCGCGCCACCGGCCTTGCTTGCGCAGGGAGATGCCCAGGATGTTGACGGTGGCGATATCCGTGCGCGCGAATTTGTCGCCGCGCAAGTCCAGGGCTTTCTTGGAATAGCGGATCGCTAGGTCCGGGTCGCGGTCGGCGCAGATGTCCGCGATCTTGCCCGAGAGGTTGGATAAAGATTCCGCAGCCTCGCGCTTGGCAGTGTTCATGACCTGCTCGAACATCGCCTCGGCCACCGCCGTATTGCCCCGGGCGATTTCGAGCTCTCCGATCTGCAGAATGCGCGTCGTGTTGAGGGGGCTGATTTCGGTGAGACGGCGCAGGTAGGTCAGTTGCTTGTCGGCATCACCCGACGCTGCATACAGGGCTGCCAGACGCTTGAGCGGAGCCAGACACAAATCCGAACTCGTGACGGCGCGCTTGTACATCTCTTCGGCCCGGCCCAGCATATCGAGGCCCTTGAGGGCATCGCCCTTGATCATGTAGCCCACGGCGCTGTCCGGCTTCTGCGTCAGAATCACATCGGCAATGCTCAGGGCCTCACCCCAATTGCCCGCTTCCACCAATTTTTTGCCCCGGTCGATGAGTTTGCTGAGCTTCCCCTGCGGCGCGATGGTGAAGGCCAATTTTTCGGTAAAAGAGGCGATGGAGATGGGCTTGGTGATGATGTTGTGCGCGCCATGTTCGACCAGGAGAGCTGCGGTGTACTGATCCACCTCCGTGGTCAGGACGATGATTCCCGATTCGGGGCAGATCCGCGTGATGCTTTCCATGACCTGGGCCATGCTCGACTCGGCCGCGCTGCGATCCAGGCAGATGATGTATTTGGCCTGAATATCCTGGTGCAAAAGCGCGAAAAGCTCATCGAGCCCGGTGAAGTGGAAAAAGGATTTTCGGGACAAACCCAGGCTATGGTAAAGCACGTTCTTGATCAGATCCACAAAGTCGGCATCCTCGGTCAGGGCCACAAACTTGCCAGCGCCCATGACATAATCAAAGATGGTGCCTCCGTATGTATCCTTACCCGGACCTGATGCCGCAACAAATGTATCCATGCACTCTACCCGCTTTGGTTCGTTCGGGTGCCTTTCTCGAAATGAGAAACAGGCAACCTATGAAGAATACACAATGCGGCGCGGATGTTCAACGCGTACCTGAGACCACCCGGCAGGGCCGAACAGCACTCGTTACGCCCTCCTCGAACCGGCCATGACGACATTTCACTTGATTTTGCCCCTCCCCTCGCCTAATGGATTTGCTCCACAACGGACCGCCCCCATAGCTCAGGTGGATAGAGCACAGGATTCCTAATCCTGGTTAGCCCATGTTCGAGTCATGGTGGGGGCACCAGATTCTTTAACGGCTCCAGTTACTTGCGATAGTCACGGAGCCGTTTTCTTTTTTCAGTCATGCCTGACTCACCTTTTGACTCACCTTCTTCTCCGAAAAGAGGGTTTCCACCACCCTCTCTGTAGTCTGAAACACGCCCAAGGAACGGAGGTAGATCTCTGTCGTTCCCGGCGATTCATGACACAACAGCTGCTGGATTTCAGACACGGTGTGTCCAGCTCTGTACAATTTAACTGATGCGTCCCGATTAGGGGTCCGATTAGGGGCACCCATCTTCCAATTCCATTACTTTTAAATTCAACTCATCTTTTGGCGCAAAAAACGAAATCAACAAAGCGGAAGCGCCCGTCTGGCTACAGCAATCATGTCATACAATAATCATAAAAATCATGCCTTATTCTTTCATGTCATACACTGCCACAAAATAATTGCCTTACTCATTACAAATATGTAGGAGACAGGCAAAAATGTACTTATAAACAGTATTGGCACTGAAATAAATTACCAAAAAGAGAATAAGTCTTAATAACATTTAAATCACACGTCATAGCAGCTGAAATGCATTTGCAAAACATCCGATAACTTCTTCAACCCCGCAATCAGCGCACACGACATGAACATCAGAAACAAGCTCGTCCTCATTGTCTTTTCCTTGTGGATTGTCGGTTCGGCATTGCTGGTCCTGCTTTCGTATCAGACTGCCAAAAACCAGCAATTGGAAAGCATCCGTACTCGTGTACGCGATTATGCGGCGCTTGGGGCCTTGAGCGTCCCTGCGGAGGATCATGCCGCCCTGGCCAAAGCCGAGGATGAGAACTCGGAGGCGTACGCGCGGGT
>CAXNFJ010000085.1:0-7347 GCA_964201165.1 Desulfomicrobium sp. | reverse complement strand
GGGAATTGACATCGCTCAAGTGGCTTGCCTGCAGGATGCGGCGGATCAGAAAAAAAACAATCAGCCAAGAGGTCATAATCATGACCATATAACGAAGCTGAGCATATCGCAACGGGGCATACGGATTCCTCCACATATGTAGATATCCTTTATCTACGCCTCCGGTCGTGAGCGATGCGTCAAGATAGCGTGAAAAAAACGTGAAACCGCCAACCGAGGTTGCGCACGGGCGCATCCAGGCACATGGAGACAGGCTTCGCCCACGCGCAGGGTACCTTTCGACCCGAGCCCGTCAGCTAAACCTTGCAAAGATCGAAGCAAAACATTCCCGTCGTACGGGACCTTCCCGCTTTCACATCCGGACGCTTTGGAAAATCGCCGGGTCAATCCGTGTGGAAGTTCATTACCGCGACCCGGTATTCGTCGGAACCGGCGTGCAGGATGTTGATGCACCCGTAATCCTGTCCCAGCCGGAACAGATTCTTGAGCGGCATGCCCAGGATGCGGCACAGGAGCACCCGGTTGGCCCCCCCGTGGGCCACGATGGCCAGGGGCGCGGCCAGGTCGACCGTGGCGGTCTCGAACACCGGCCAGACGCGGCGCTGCAGGTCGGCGAAGCTCTCCCCTCCCGGCGGCCGGAACCCGGCCAGATTGCGTCCACGAGCCTCGAAACGCCCCGGGAAACGCTCCCGCACTTCCTCCACGGTCAATCCTTCCCAGGCTCCCAGCCCGATTTCACGCAGATCAGGGACAACCTCCGGCGCAAGTCCCAAGGCGGCGCCCACGATCGTGGCGCTTTCCACGCAACGCGACAGCGGGCTGCACACCAACCGGGCCACGCCCTTTCCGTCCAGAAATTCGGCTACGTCAGCCATCTGGCCCCGGCCCCGATCCGTCAGGGGCAGATCCGTCTGGCCCACGAAACGTCGCGGCGCGGACTGGGTGATCTCCCCGTGGCGGATAAGATAAATCTCGCTCACGACAGCGTCCCGGCCAAAATCTCCTCCACGCCCCGGCCGCAGGCCGCCTCGACCATGTCCCGCACCCCCAGGGCGTTGCGCATCCGGCCCCGGATTCTGCGACAGGCTTCCGGATCGTGGGCATAGAGGGCCAGCTTCTCGCCGAAGCGCTCCTCCACCGCTACCCGCCGATCACAGCGCACCAGCTTGTCCGCCAGACAAACCATTTCCTTTTCCGTGAGCACGCCGGACGCCGGAGGCGGCACGTCGCGGTGGCTGGCCACTATTTCAGTCAGGCCGGGCAGGCCCAGACGCGTCAGCAACTCCCCTCCCCTGGCCTCATGCCCCGCCTCGCCTTTGGCCACGTCGTGCAGCAACGCGGCGTTGTGGATCAGGTCCAGATCGAGGGCTCCTCCATGGCGGTTCAACTCTTCTCCCAGGCGCAGCGCCACCCTGGCCACGGCCAGGCCGTGCGCCACGCCGCGTTCGGGCATGAGCAGATTGGCCAGGGCCAGAGCCTCCGCGCGCTCTCCGACTTGAAGCTGCCCTGCGCGGCGGACAAGGGCCGAGAAGTCGCCGGGCGTGTCCGCATCCACCAGAACTCCCCGATCCCAGACGGGCACGTCCAGGGATGGACAGGTTTCGAGAAGACTTTTCAATCCGCCTTGGCCGTCATGGTTCAATATTTTCGGGATGAGACCGGCGGGGATGAGCGGCGGATGCCCGCGCTCGCCCTCGAAGCACGGATAGGCGATGCGCCCGTCATAGGCCTCGATCAGAGCTGCGATTGTCGACGGACGGACCAGCGGGACGTCCACGGGCAGAATAAAAAAGGCATCCGGACCGGACAGAGGGGATTGCCCGAACACGCTGGGCAGCGCCACGCAGACGGAAGAGAACATGCCCTGCTCATGGCGGGCGTTGTACATGGACGAAATTCCAAGTCGTTCAGCCTCAGCCCGGACTTCCTGCGCGCGGTGACCGGTCACGGCCAGGATGTCCCGCACGCCCGCGTCTCGAAAATTTTGAACGCTATGAGCGAGCACGGACCGCCCCGCCAAGTCCATGAGCGGCTTGAAATCCCCCATGCGCGAGGAAAACCCGGCCGCCAGAATGACCGCCGAGATTTTTGGCCCGGATTCGTCCGGCGTCACCTGCCCAGCCCCGCCCGTTCGCCGATCATCTCGGCCACGATGCTGACCGCGATCTCCTCGGGTGTGTCCGCGCCGATGGACAGGCCGATGGGACAAAATACGCGGTCCAGGTCTGCCTGGGTGTATCCGGACTCCAGTAGCGAACGGTACACCGCGTCACGCTTGCCGCGGCTGCCGATCATGCCGATGTAACCGGCCCTGGTTTTGAGGGCCTGGGCCAGGACGTCGCGGTCGTGCAGATGGCCACGGGTGACGATGACCACGAAATCATCGACTCCAAGCTCGCTCAGACAGTCATCAAAGCTCTCCAGCACCCGCACCTCGCGGGCCTCGGGGTAGCGCTCCACGCTTGCGAACTCGGCCCTGTCGTCCATGACCACCACCTCGAACCCGGCAAAGGCCGCAACCTTGGCCGTGGCCAGGGCCACGTGCCCCGCGCCGACCAGATGCAGAACGCTCGGATTGATCAAAGGCTCGGCAAAGACACGCAGCTCTTCCCCTTCCAGGCTGAAGGACTGGCGGGTCTTGGCCGCCTTGCGGACCAGCTCTTCGGCCAGCGCGTCGGGCAGGTTCATTCCTTCCAGTCCCTGCCGCGCGCTCCAGACATCCAGGATGGGACTCTCTTCCCCGGACATGACCGTGACGAGCACGGGCCGCTCGCCCTCGCTGCGCATTCGATCCAGCCTTTGAAAAAATTGAAGCTGATCCGGCGTGACGCGCTGCAGGAGGACGCGCACCGACCCGCCGCAAACCATGCCCGCGTCCGCAGCCTTGGTCGCGGTCATGTCGAAGGACAGGAAACGATGCGACTCCTCGCCTTCCAAAATTTTCCCGGCCATGGCCATGCACGCCCCTTCCACAGCCCCGCCGCCCACGGAACCCCGGATCGACCCATCGGGAAGGACCAGCATCCTCGCCCCGGAGGTGCGCGGGGCCGACCCGGAACTTTCGACGATGCCGCAAAAAACGGCGTTGCGTCCCTGCTCCAGAGTGACGATCAGGTCCTGCAATATCTCTTTCATGGTCTGCTCCCGCGTTGGTCAAAAAGTGTGCGCTTCACGGTGTGTGAAGGAGAAAAGGACGGGACCCGCAGCATGGGACCAAGCCTCAAGCCCCCATCCGCCAGGGCCGAAGCGATGGCCGGGACCTTGGCCAGTGTCAGGGAAATTTCCCAGTCCACGAGTTCATGCCCCGGTCTGGCCAGGAATTCAATGCCGAGCAGGTCACACCCCTTTGCGTGACCCAATGTGGCGCGGTAGTCCAGCAGCCCGTCCAGCGCGAAAAGCGCGTCATCCAGATCCTGACTGGTCACGCTGACCCCGCCCGCAAGGCGGCACGCGGTCCTTCGCCCCTGGATGGCGCACAGCCGGGCCGTGACGCCGCCGCAGACGCACGGCTGCGTGACCAAACGGGCCAGATCCCCGGTACGGTAGCGCACGAGTGGCATGGCCCGGCGGCCGAGCGTGGTCACCACCACCTCGCCCGACTCGCCCTCGGGCATGGGCAGACCCGTATGAGGGTGCACGATCTCCACCAGCAGCTCGGATTCGCGCAGATGGCAGCCGTCGTGCGCCCCGCATTCCACTCCCCCGCCCAGCCCGGTCTCCGTGGTCCCGTAGTGCAGATAGGTTTCGCAGCCGCAAGCCTCTTCGATGCGGGTTCTGAGCATGGGCGGAGCATAATCCGAGCACAGCAGCATGCTCCTGACCAGGCCATGCGGGAGCGTATACGCCAGAGTCAAAAGATGCTGAGGCAATCCGACAACACACGAATAGCCTTCACTCCGAATTTGTTCGGCCAGATCCTCCCAATCCGTCGGGGGCCAGTACCCGGCGCAGCGCACCCCTCCTTGCCCAAGGGCCTGCAAAAGCAGGGCTCCGGTGCTGTCCGGCTGGGTAAAAGGGAGCAACGCCAGAACCTTGTCCACAGGAGAAATGAGGCTCAGCATGCCATGCAGAAAAAAATCCACCGTCGCGGCCAGATCGTCATGGGTGAAATGCAGACGCTTGGGCGAACCGGTGCTGCCCGAAGTCTGCAGGGTGATGATACGGGCCACCTCGCTCTGGGATACGCAAACAAGACGCGGGCCATGAGCCGCAAGCTCGGCGCTGGTCAGCAGAGGCAGCCGGGACAGGTCCGCAGGGGCGCGCAGGGAGCCGGGATCAAATCCGGCCAGCCGATCACGGTACCACGGGCTTTTGGCGCAGGCATGTTCCACGGTCCGCCGCAGGCTCACCATCTGCGCCGCCTCCAGGCTCAAACGTTCCAGAGGCAAAAACAAACCCAACCGCCGGGCGGTCAGGGCATCCACGGACGAACAGTTCACGCCCACCCCCGATACAGGGAGCGGCCGTCCCTGGCCGTCAGATTGAAGGCGCAAAAGGGAATGAGCCGCCCGTCGGGCTGGGCCACATGGATGCAGCATCCTTGCAGGCGCTCCAGATTGAGGCTCCATGCGTCCTGGAAAGCCATGGCCGAAATAGTGAAGGAGTGCGTCCTGGCGCGGGCCAGAAAACGGTCAAGGTCATTGTCGGGGGTGGGGGTGAGGGCGGGGGCGGAAGAAATGCGGGGCTCTGCCCCACACCCCGCAAGGGGCGCGGCCCCTTGACCCGTGAATGGGGGGGAGGCGGGGTGCAGAGACGACGCCAAAGGCGCGGACCATTGGCGGGCCGTGACGCCGATGGATTTGAGCGCACCGGCTTCGGCTGGTTTGGGCGTGCAATCGCACGTAGCGCTGCCCAGACGCGTAAAGCTGCCGTCCTCATGGGTCATGAACTTGCCCGAGAAGGAGCACAGGGCATGCTCGCAGCCCGGAGGCAGGAAATCCGACGCCTTGACCACTCCGCCGCTCTGAACCTCAAGGCCGGTCATGAGCTCGGGCAGAGTGACATGGTCCGGCGTGAAATCCTCGGGATAGCGCCCGAAGTAGCTCATGGGCTGAAAATGCACTCCGCGCACATGCGGCTGATGCGCCAGCCCGAACCGAACAAGATCCCAAAGTTGATCGACATTGACGTCACGCGCCACGGTCGGCACGAGCACTATGCCGAGCCCCGCCTTGGATGCATGCTCGATGGCTTTCTTTTTGACCTCAAGCAAATCCCGCCCGCGCATGGCGCGAAAGGCCTCGTCACGCACCCCGTCGAACTGCAGAAAAATGGACGACAGCCCGGCCTCGGTTAATTTTCCGGCCAGCTGCGGATCTTCGGCCAGCCTGAGACCGTTGGTGTTGAGCTGCACAAAACCGAACCCGGCCCTCCTGGCCAGCCGCACGATGTCCGTCAGATCCGCCCGCACAGTGGGTTCGCCGCCGGACAGCTGCAGGTTGCAACCACCGGTGCGGGCCATGGTCCGGTCGAACATTCGCCCCAGGGTGGCCATATCCGGGTCTGCCCCCGCACCCCCGCTGTCGGCAAAGCAGACCGGGCAGTTCAGGTTGCAGCGCGAGGTGATCTCGACCAGGGCCGTGCAGGTCCGCTGGGCATGACGGACGCACAGACCGCAATCATACGGGCATCCCCGCCCGCCCTCTTCGCGCATCCCGCCGCCAAAGGGGAGCTTGGGCCGCACCCAGCTGGAGAAGGCCGGTTCCCCGCGCCAGACCACAGTCGAAAACTCCCCGTGCTCGGGACACCTCTTCACCATCCGCACAACATCCCCGTCCCGCAGCAGCTCCCCCGCCACCCGGTTCAGGCACTCCGGACACACGCTCTCAACCGGACCCAAAACCTTATTCATGAATGTCGCTCGAAGGATCGAATCCGTTTTCCACCAGAATGGTCATGGCTTTGCCGTAACATTCCGAAACCAGCCCGCCGCAGATGGACGCATCCGGCTTGCCGTCGGCCACTATGTTCGCGCAGTTGATCCCGCCGAACCGCCCCGTGGCGTACTCCTCGAACCAATCGGCCAACTCGGTCAGCATGAGGGGCAAGCGGTCATGGGCTTCCTCGTCGGCCGTGCCCTTGCCCGCATAATAGGCGACAAGGCACGCCGCTCCGGTAAAGGCCCCGCACGCGCCCCCGGTGGACGAAAACCCGACACACAGGCCGGACATGGCCCGGATGAGACCGGGATTTTCCACGCCCTGCATCTCCAGAGCCAGCTGCAGCACGATCTGAGCGCAACAGAAGCCTTGGCTGTGCAGACGCAGAATGTCGAGATCGTATTCGTTCATATCGGCCTCGTGATGTTCAACATTTGTTTACTCTTCCGTAAGATGGCAGCTAAGCCGGGGTTGATTTCGCCCCCACCACGAAAACAACTGCATTGCCAGGGCCCAGCCTCGATTTCATGCCCCAGCCCCGGTGAAGGCTCTTGCCTCGATGTCATCCCCGTGCAGACGGGGATCCATGGTTCTCAAGACTCAAAAGGCATGGATTCCCGCCTTCGCGGGAATGACACAGAGGTTTGCGGGATTCCGGTCCGGTTCCGTCAAACGCGCATCGCGTCAAAAGGTTTCCCGCCCCCGTCAGGGCCCAGCCTCGATTTCATGCCCCAGCCCCGGTGTAAGGCTCTTGCTTCGATGTCATCCCCGTGCAGACGGGGATCCACGGTTCTCAAGACTCAAAAGGCATGGATTCCCGCCTTCGCGGGAATGACACAGAGGTCTGCGGAATTTCGGCCCGGTTCCGATTTACCCATTCGCAAAGTCAAACCTGATCAACGATACATTTGTCCATAAGTGCGCCAAGGCCGGGGCGGGGTGGTTCGTTCATGCCGCGTCGACTGTCTGACTGAGCCAGGCATCGTTTGGTTATCCGTCGCCTTTCGTCCTGCCGAAAACCGACCGACCTGCCGCGACGGAGAACCAGTACGAGGCCCGCGAAGGAGTTTCGACGCGTCATGAACGGACCACCCAGCCCCAGCCGTCTCACGCACGCCTTCATCTCTTCGCCACATGCGCCATCATCAAAAACAGTCCCGGCCGCGTCGCCTTGGACGCCTCGCAAGCCGCCGTGGCCAAATCCGGGTCACCGGTCACCGCCTGCCAGAAGCCGTGCAGGGAGCCATGCCTGAACACGAAATCGGCGGCGGTCTTCTTCAAAAGTTCCGTATGGTCCTCCACCACGTCAATCTCGAACCCGGCCCCGCCCACCTGCTCCAGCATCGTCTGCAGATCCGTGGCCTGCGCGAAGCAGCAGCGCACGGGCCACTCCCCGGCCCGGTACCCACGAGCGTATATGTCCGCCAACGCGAGCACTCCTCCAGGCTTCAGAACCCGGTAAAACTCC
>CAXNFJ010000084.1:0-7356 GCA_964201165.1 Desulfomicrobium sp. | reverse complement strand
AGTCCCTGGAAAAACGCGCTCGACGCACTGGATTCGACAAAAATGACGTCGCGGTCCTGGACCTTAAGTCGAGCACCGTCCCCTTCCTGTGTGTCGTCAAGAGACAGCTTGGCCACCTCCCGGCGCCCATTTCCCAGGTAGCGGATGATCTTGACGTCCTTGGCGTTGGCAATGCCGCTCAGGCCGCCCGCCGAGACGATGGTCTCCTGCACAGACATTTCCTGACGAATGGGATAGGAGCCGGCCTTGCGCACGGCTCCGTCCACATAGACGGACCCCGCCTCCGGAACATAGACGACATCCCCGCCTTTGATGGCGACATTGAGTTCATCCTGCCCTTGCTTGACCATCTGGTCGATGTCGATGATCAGGGCCTGCGGCGTTTCGCCTACTTCGGCCTTGCGTCGGATCTGGACCATGCGTCCGGCCTTGTCGCTCAGGCCCTCAGCCATGGCCAGAACGTCCATGAGGTTCATGCGCGCGTAGAAGTCGTAAGTGCCCGGCTTCTTGAGGGCGCCCATCAAGGTGACCTTGGAGCCGAACTGTTCCTTGACGAAGATGGTCACATGCGGGGCCTGCAGGTATTTTTCTCGGTACAGACGTTCGATGTACTGCTCGGCTTCGCGGATGGTCTGGCCCGCGACCTGGACCGTGCTCAAAAGGGGCAGGGTCACTCCGCCGCGCGCGCTGACGCGGGTTTCGGTATTGAGGTCCGGTGCCTCGAAGATGGTGACCTGAATCAAGTCGCCACCGCCAATGACGTAATCCTCGTAGCAGGGGGTGGCGGTGAAGGAGGCGTAGAGCTTTTTGTTGAGGTCCGCGACCTCCAGGGCGTTTTCGCTTCCGGTTACGTTGGTCAGCTGATTCAGATCAGTGGTGGCCTGTGGCCCCTTGGCGCCGGCGCAGGCCGAGCAGATGGCCACGACGGCCAGGAGCAGGAGCGCCCACGGGCCTGAAACTGGCTGGCGGACTGGACGGTTGGGTGTGGTCGAAAGAAACGCGGCGGTTTTCATGACAAGATCCTTACAAAAGAGTGTCGGCAGTGCTTTGCAAAGTCAGCCTGCGGGGAAGATTTGGGACATGTCTGAAGGGAAGAACGCTGCCGTCGTTCGCATCGTCTGATCGGGATGCCCAAAGGCCAGTGAAGAGTCAAAGAAAGAGTCCATGAAAAAGGGCGGTGAACTGATCCGCCGCTCCTAGTCGTGCATTCGGGAAATTATTGGGGGCTGACCTCGTCACCGGCGCTGTCACTGCTTCCGGACCCCAGGGCGATGGCTCCGGCTCCGACGGCGATGGCTCCGGCGGTCACGGCTCCGGCGGTCACGGCTCCGGCCTGGGTCAGAACCAAGGCGTTTCCGGCCTGAACCAACTGCTGCCCCTGTGAAGTCGCCAGTTCAAGGGAGCCCTCGGTCATGCTCAATACGGCCCTGTGTTTCGTGACCTGCAGGGTGCCGTGCACTATGGCCTCGAAACTTGGCGGGACCAGATAGGGCTTGGCGGTAAGGGAATCAAAGGGAGTCTGGAACCGTACCGGCTTGGCGTTGGCGGCCAGGGCGAAGTCGATGCTGCCTTGCTGGACCAGAACGGTGAAGGCCTCGCCATTCTCATGGACCGCGAAAATTGTCTTGTCCGCCCCCATGAGTTGCAGTCCGTTTCCTTCAATATAGCACTGGCCCTTGCACTCCATGAGCATTCCGGAGGGGACGGGAATTTCCTTGTCCACCACGGCGCCGCTGCCCAGGAGTCGCACCGACTCCTGCGGGATTAATCTGGGGGAAGCCATGCTGGCGGCCAGCAGTGGCTGGGCAAACAGAGTGGCTGTGGTCAAGAAGACGAATATTTTCGATGGCTTGAACATATCGAATCCGTATGTTTGATGATCTGGCGCATGCGCGGTGTCTGGATTGCCGCAAGGCCTGTGTTCCACAATGCGACGCGCGGTTCTGTTCAACTCAATAGAAAGCCTAAAAATAATTTTTTTAGAACATAAAAATACCGTGAGTGTCAAGATAAAGCCGGTGTGTTACGGCGGTTGACAATTTTCCTTTCTCATGGATAGGCGAGGAGCGATGCAGTCTGCGCAAACACCAACGCCAAACAAGGATCATTATGCCTAACAAAGATAGTGTGGCGGCACTTCCTGGGGATTCAGGCCCCATTCTGCCGCCTGCACGGGTCGGACAGACGACGCTCCCTTCCAAGGAATTTCGCGAAATAGTGCCCAGCATGGACGACGAGTTGGACTTGCGGGATTACCTCGACGTGCTCGTGCGACGGAAATGGCTCATCGGGTCGGTCTTGTTCGCGGTTTTTGTGACCACCTTCATAGTCACCCTGGTCATGACTCCGGTCTACAAGGCTACCGGAAAGCTGGAGTTTAATCTGCAGCCGCCCAAGGTTACCAAATTTGAGGACATGGTCGTGCCCCAGACCCAGACCCGGGAGTTCATGAATACTCAGACCAAGCTTCTGACCTCCGATTCATTGGCCTGGCGGGTGATCGAAAGTCTGGATCTGGTCCGCAATCCGCATTTCAACCGCAGCATGGAGGAGTCGGTCGATAGCGAGCCCGGTGTTCTGGACCGGATTCGTGGTGGCATCGGCAGCCTGTTCGGTCGTGACCAGGAGTTGGTCGACGCGGAGACGGATCACGCCGAGGTCCAGCACCGGCTGCTCAGGGTCTTCATGGACAATCTGGAAATCAAGGCCGAGCGGGACACCACGATCCTCAACATCGCGTTTTCCTCATCCGATCCGGCCCTGGCCCGGGACGTGGTCAACACCCTGATTCGCTCCTTCATCTCCTGGCAGATGGACAAGAAGGTCGGCGCGGCAGGTTTGGCCAACGAGCAATTGCAGAAGCAGATCGAGGTGGCTCGGGTCCGTCTGGAGAAATCCGAGGACGAACTGAACCGCTTTGCCCAGAAGGCAGGCATCGTGTCCCTAGATAGCCGCATGAATCTGATCTACAAACAACTGGAGGAGATTAACACGGCCCTGGCCCAGGCTCATGCCCAGCGTCTGACCAAGGAGGCCCTGGACATTCAGACCCAGGAAAGCGGAGTTTCCGCCATGCCCATGGTAATCGACAACAAGCTGATTCAGGACCTGCGGCAGCAGCACGTGCAACTCGTGTCCCAATACGAGAATCTGCTGGTCGTCTTCAAGCCCGATTATCCCGAGGCCAGACGCCTGAAAGCCAAGATGGACGATGTGGCCCGCAAGATCAGTGGGGAGGAAAAGCGGATTTTGCAGGGCATTCACAACGATTACCTCGTGTCCTCCAAGAATGAACAGGCCTTGCGCAAGCAGGCCGACCTGGCCAAAACCCGGGCCCTGGAGCTGAACGATCGGGCCACCCAGTACAAGATCCTGGAGAGGGAGGTGGACACCAACAAGGAGATCCACCAGTCCCTGCTGCAGCGGGGCAAGGAAATCGACGCCACCGTGGGCACGGATATCAGCAACATTCAGGTCGTGGATCATGCCCTGCTGCCCGTGAAGCCGGACAAGCCCCGCATCAAGCTGAATCTCCTTCTGGCCATCGGCAGCGGGCTCATGCTCGGCGTGGCCGCAGCGTTTCTCTTTGAGTTCCTAGACAATACTGTCAAGAGCATAGACGAGATCTCCGACCGCTTCGGAATTCCCATTCTCGGGGTTCTGCCCGAAGCCGAGGAAGAACACCGGGATAAGTTGGACCATCTGGTGGTTTCCGATCCCCGGGCCGGGTTTTCCGAGGCCATCCGCACCACCCGGGTGTCCATCCAGCTTTCCACCGCAGCCGAGGAGGGCACGCGCACCCTGCTGGTGACCAGCACCGCCGAAGGGGATGGCAAATCGACCATTGCCGTGAACATGGCCCAGGCTTTTGCCGCCGCTGGTGACAAGGTGCTCATCATCGACGGGGATTTGCGCCGACCCGGCCTGCACCGGGTGTTTCCCGCCAGCGGCACGCGCACGGGAGGCTTGAGCGAATTGCTCATTGGCAGCATAAGCTTGGAAGATGTGGTGCGCAACACGACTCAGAAAAACCTGTTCTTCATTTCGGCCGGGCTGCTGCCTCCCAACCCTGCGGAACTATTGGCTTCGAAGCGCATGCGCCAGTACCTGGAGAAACTGAACTCCGTCTTTGACCGCATCATCATCGACGGTCCGCCTTCGGTCGGCTTCGCCGATGTGCTGGTGCTGTCCAGCCTGGTCAACGGGGTCATCTTGGTGACCATCCTGGGCAAGACCCACCGCCAAGCCTTGCGCCTGTTCCAGCGCTCCCTGTCCAATATCAACTCCCGTCTGCTTGGCACCATCGTCAACCGTTTGGACCTGTACAGTCGCTATGGCGGCTACTACTCCAAGTACTATAAATACTACTACCATTCCTATTTCTACGGTGAAGGGAAATCCGAGCTGACGGGGGAGGAGGGTCAGAGTCCGCAGGTGGAAGGCTGTGCATAAGGGTTTGTCTCTTCATCGACCGTCCGGGGCCCCCTGGCCACGGAGCGTCCGACCGTGAAGATGGCGCTCGCTCTGCCGAGCCGTTTTCTGGGAGCCTTTTTATGTCTCGTTGTGGGCGGAGTGTTTTTGTACGGGGCTTTTTGCTCATCCCGTTTCGCGACTCGTGACGTCGATTTCGTACTGACCCGTCCGTGCATGGGTCCGTGGGCTCAGTCCTGGATCTGGCGTGCGGACGCGGCCCGGTTCAAGGATATGGCTCCCACCCGTGCCGTGGAAGCGTATTGGCAGGCGATTGGACGCAATCCACTCCTGCTTGGAGGCTGGTTCGCCGTGGCCCGTCTGGAACGACAGATGGAAGTGAACACAAGGACTGACGCTCTGCACGATTTTCTGCTGCGACAGGTTCCTCCTTCCACGCCGTGGCGCTGGTACCAATTTTTGCTCGCGGCGGACAGAAAGGACGCTGTCGAGTTCGCTGCTGCGTTCAATTTCGTGTTGGCGAGGCTTCCCCAGCACCGCCAAGAGGCCATGGAGGTGGCTTTGGGCTTTTGGGACGGGTGGCTCGATATTCTTGCCCACGCTAGGCCCGAAAACAGATGGCGGGTGCTGGAAGAATGCATGGCTCGCCAGGACGTTGATGCTTGTTTGCAGCTTTATGTCCGTCTGGAGGGCGACCCAGAGGCCCGCCCGGAAGCGAGCAACCAGGCCCGCTTCATCGACTTTTTGCTCCGCAACACGAAATGGAGCGAGGCCATTGAAGTCTGGAAGCGATCCAGATTGTTCCAGGGCACGCCCGTGAGCAACGGTCAGTTCGAGGATTCCAACTCCGGTGCGGCCTTTGATTGGCGCCAGGGGCGGGTCCAGGGTGTGGAAACGCGGCATGAGCCGCGCCGCGACGTCCAGGGCGGACAGGTCATGCATTTTTATTTTCTTGGAACCCACAACCTGAGTTTTGACCATTTCTGGCAGTATGTGCCTGTGGAGCCAGGAACGCACCAGGTGCTGCGCTTTGTCTGGAAGTCGGAACGCTTGTCCACGGACCGGGGCCCGTATCTGGAGGTACGGGGAGTGGGATGCCCATTGAAAGCCCAGAGTATCGAGTTACTTGGAACCCGCGAATGGAGCGGGGGCGAGGTGGCTTTCCAGGTTCCGGACGGATGCCGGATGGCGCGACTTGGAGTGCGGCGAGGCGAGAGTACGAAATTCGACTGCAAAATCGCGGGAGACCTGTGGCTCGATGCCGTGGAACTTGTTGAAAAACCCTTCCGGCCCTAAGCAGTCCGGCCGCCAATCATCTTCCCGGCAGGGGGCGGCATCGTCCCTGCAGCGGTTGATCCGCCTTGTGGCCGAGGAGCTGGGCGTGCATGCCTTCATCCATCGGGCGACGGCGGATCACGGGATCGTGGAAGAGGCCCGGGCCTTGACCCGGACCTTTTTGCAGGGACAGGAAATGTCCGGCCAGTGTCGGGAGTTGTGTGATCGCTTCGTGGTCGAGGAGGGGTTGCTGCGCGCCAGATTGTGGGCTGTGGTCTCTCTTTTTGTCGGACCCGTGGGCACCGCCCAGGGTCCGTACGACATTCTGGGAGTCGAGCCATGGGCCGACCAGGAAACCATCAAGCGTGCGTTCCGCAAACTCAGCCTGCAATGGCATCCGGATCTCAACCATGAACATCCCGAGGCCGTGACGCGTTTTCAGCAGATCAAGGTCGCCTACGACATGGTCAGTGAGCCCGAGCACCAGGCTGGTCTGACGCCCTTATCCTCGGCCAGAGTGTGGCATGAGGATGGGCCGCGGGAAGTCCCGTTGCTTTCGACCTGGAGCCGGATACGACTCTTGATGCCCCTGGGTGGCGTAGTGGTGCTGTTGATCCTGGTCGTTGGATTTGCGGATCTGCTGACTCCGCGCTCCTGGCCGCAAAGCGTGGCGCGGGTCACAGGCACGAGACCGCAGAATCCGCTCACCAACGCTTCTCTGTCCGTGGCGGTCGCCGTTGCGCCGAAGTTTGATGAGTTGGGCGAAGTCCATCTATATGTCCATTCGATTGTTTCCCAACCTGAAGCCGCAGAGGTGAACGCCACCTCTCCACGCGCCGTAGCGGCAGAGCCGGTTCCGGAACCATCTGAAGTCGCTGTGGCGAGAGCCGTGGACGCACCTGCGCCGCAGATACGAGAGCTTGAATCCGTGCCGGAAGCGGATATTTTGTTGCAATCCGAGTCTGCCCGCGATGTCGTGGTTATCGTTGCTGCAAGGCCTGTGAAGTCGGCACCGGGGCGGACCGTGACACCCGGCGAAAAACTCGCAGACCGGGGAGGGTCACAATTGCCGACAGCCCATCCCGAAAGACTGGCGCCGAGCCATAACCCCTAGCCCGCGGTGGCTGCGTCCTTGCTTTAGGAAGGCAGAAGTTTGGACAGGGAAGGGGGCAGCAACAGGTCGGTGGTGGATGTTTCCGTGGATTATTCCCGGAGGGATTTGCCCGCGTTTATGCGGCATTTCATGTCACAGGCCCAGGAGAACAACAAGCCGCTGCGGACGCTGCTGCCTCTGTACGAGGAGAACTTCCGCACCATTCCGTCCATGCAATACCATATCGAATCGGAACGCTGGCTCGCGCGTGGGGAAGGGGTTCACGTAGAGGAGCGCTTCCGCCTGCGGGGTGTCTTCGCCAACGGTCAGCCTTTTTTTTCGCAGGGCCAGCTGGACATGGATTTGGTGCCTGACAGCACGACCTATCGCGTCCAGAGCCTGAACTATTCCTTCAATTGATGCCGCGACGGTTCGGTTCCGTTGGCCGATACCCGATTTCCCTCGTTTCGGGTGACGCAGAAGTGGAACACCGCGACCAGGACCGCAGTCAACTGGTTGGCCGGGCTGGCGTTGTTGAACTCCACCCAGGCATGCAG
>CAXNFJ010000083.1:0-7365 GCA_964201165.1 Desulfomicrobium sp. | reverse complement strand
CGATGATGGGTTTGGACAGGTTTTGCTCTGCCTGCTGCAACTTGCGCTGGTAGTTCTGCCCCATGTCCTGGAAGTCGCGCACTTTGCGCTTGTACTGGGCTTCCTTGTCAAGTTTGGCCTCCTGGCTGAGCATCATGGACTGCTTCTGCAACTCGTCCTTCAGGGTATCCAGGGATTTTTTCTGAGCATCAAGGTTGTCTTTCATATCCTTGAACTGGACCTTGAGTTGCTCCATGGCCTTGGAGCCGGGCTCGGACTTGGTAATGATGGTCTTCATATCCACAAAGCCGATTTTGGTCTCGGCGCCAGCCGTCAGGCTCAGACATAAAACAAATAAGCATGTCAGGATAAATGCACGCATGGGAAACTCCTCACCAAGAATGTGTAGTATGATGTATTGTTAAAAAAACTGTCCAACGGAAAATTCAAACCGGCCTTGTCGTTCATTGTCAATTTCATCCAATGGATATCCATACTCCAGGCGAAGAGGGCCAAGAGGTGAGTACCAGCGGACACCTGCGCCAACACTTTTGTACAAATCAAAGTCGATATTCTCGTCCTCATCCCAAGCTTGCCCCGCATCGAAAAAGACGAGGCCCAGGATGCCCATCTCCTTGTGCAAAGGTACCAAGTATTCGGCATTGAAGAAGAAGCTCTTGTTTCCACCTTTTTCATCGCCCTCATCGTAGCCTTCCGATGCATCTTTATCATCATAAAGCGGGGAGATGCTACGTTCTTCATAGCCGCGTACGGAATTCATGCCACCCAGATAAAAACGCTCAAAAGGCGGAATAGGATCACTTCCGTTTTCCATCACGTATCCGGCCTGGGCATGAAAATGAACGATGGTTTCCAAAAACAAGGGGTAATAGGCTGTAGAATCTGCGATGTATTTGACGAAATCGTCATCACCGCCGATAAGGCCACCGCCGTACTCCACGGAAAACTGGTTCGTGGTACCTTTGGTGGGGTTGATCCGGCGGTCCGTGGTGTCGCGCTTGATAGACCCGTAAAGGGCGCTGGCCCAGTTCTCTCCCTCGATATCCTTGATGACCTTGTCCGCATCGTCATCAACATCTTCAATGGTGTACTGCTCAAGGCGATAATTCCACGACAGATTGGTGTATTCGCCAAGCGGATATCCAAAGAGCACACGGCCGCCCACGCTATTTTTGTCGTAGTCCGAGTACTCGTTCAGCGTATTGTAGAGGCTCACGCCCACGCCAAGGTTCGTATCGTTATAGTGCGGATTCCAGAACGTGGCCGTGTAATCGGCGGACTTTGAACTGATGGTGCCCTTGAATCCGAGCTGGTACCCCATGCCGAAGAGGTTGCGTTCCAAAACCTGGCCGGAGAAAAACACCTGCGAATAGCTGGAATAGCCGACGCCGGCAGAGAACTGTCCCGTGGGTTTTTCCTTGACCTTGACGCGTAGATTGAGCGCATTGGGGCTGGCAGTCGGTTCCGGGGTGATTTCAACTGTTTCGAAAAAATCCAGCTTATTCAATCTCGCATTGGATCTGCGCAACTGGGCACCGTTATACAGGTCTCCGTCGGCCAACCGCATTTCCCTTCGAATGACGTTATCCCGGGTTTTGCTGTTGCCCTCGATGAGAACCCGGTCGATGGAGACCTTGACACCTTTGGACATGGCGTAGGTAATATCGACGGTTTTGTCGTTTTCGTTGCGGGCTACGTTCACATCGGCTTCAGCAAAGGCATAGCCGAAATTTGAATAATGCTCCGAGAGCTTTTGCAGATCGTTCCGCATGAGCGAACGGTCAAAATATTCTTTTTTGTCAGCCACGTTGTCCAAGGCAACGACCTTGTTCAGATCTTCGGGAGCCGCGATCATGTCTCCGGTGAAGTTCACCGAGGCCACTTTGTAGCGATCTCCTTCTTCCACCTGAAAGGTCACGGTGATGCCGGTGTCCGAATAACTGACTTCGGGTTGACCCACCTTTGCGTTCAAAAATCCCCGATTTCCGTAGTACGCTTCCAGGGCCGCCGCGTCGCGATCCAGAATTTCTTCCCGCAGAATACCAGAACCGGTTATCCAGGAGAGCATTCCCCGTTCGTTCAGGGCAAGTTCATCCTTGAGATCGTCCTGGTCGAGCTGTTTAGCCCCCTGGATAATGATATCCGTCACGTAGAGTTTGTTGCCTTCGTCCACAATGATGTTGAGCCGGGCCCGCTTGGCATCCGCCTGATCGAGTTTGTAATCGACCTTGGCGTGATAGTAGCCGTCCTTGCGATACAGTTCTCGAATCTTGCCCATGTCGTCGGCCAGTACCTGAGGGTTCAAGACTGCCCCGGTCTTGGTCGCGATGGCGGCCAGGAGATCGTCGGCATCCAGTTCTTGGGCGCCATCGACGGTGATGGCCTGGATGAGAGGTTTTTCTTTGACGCTGATGATGAGTCGCTTGCCTTCGCTCGAGTCTTCCAATCCAATTTCTATATCATCAAAATATCCGAGTGCATACAAACTTTTAAGTTCTTCGTTCACAGCCTTGGGATCATAAGCGTCACCAGGCTGAATTTTCAGGCGCATGAGCACCACATCGTCATCGAGGATCTCGTTTCCGCGAACGTCGATGGAGGCGATGCGATCTTTTTGCTGCATGTTGGCCTGGATCTTGGTGGCGGTCTCGTCGATGGCCGGAAGGATGTTGATCACGCCTTCCTTGACCACGAAAAAGGGCTTGGGTTCGCGGATGCCGTAGGCTTCCACCAGGCGGGTATCCAGGCTGATGGTTTCGCCGACCTGGCTGAAACTGCCGTAGACCGCATAGCCCGCTCCGGAGAGCAGGGCCATGTCCTTGGCTGTCCCCAGGTCCAGATATTCCACCTGCTGTTCCTGGATGAGGCGCATGGTTTCTTCTTGTGACACCACTTCAAAACCCATGGCCGCCAGACGATCCTGCAGAAGCTTGGGCAAGCTATCTTCCAGGTAGGCCAAGTCCGGGGCCGCATTGATGGCAAAGGGCAGGATGATGACCTTGTTCGCGGGTTCCGCGAAACACGGGCTGGCGCAGAAGAGACTAAGAGCAAGAGCCAGGCGCAGGAACACATTACGATTCATACAGTTCTCCAGAACGAAGCTCCAAGGTGCGGTGCATGCACTGGGCAAGTTCAGCATTGTGGGTAACGACGACCAGGGTGACTCCCTGGTCCTTGTTCAGATGCAGTAACAGTTCGTTGACTTCACGACCTGTCCGTTCATCCAGATTGCCGGTGGGTTCGTCGGCGAGCACCACCGCAGGTTCAAGAAGAATGGCGCGGGCAATGGCCGCTCGCTGCCGTTCGCCTCCGGACAGGGTGGTTACCCTGTGATGGCGTCGATGCGCAAGCCCTACCCGCGACAAAGCCGCATCGGCCTTTTCCAGGGCCAAGCCTCGGGCCATGCCGCCGATGATGCCGGGCATGGCTACGTTTTCACGCGTCGAAAATTCGGGCAGCAAATGGTGAAATTGAAAAACGAAGCCGATGTTCGTGTTGCGGATTCTGGCCTGTTCCTTCCAGCCAAGGGCGGAAATGTCCACGCCGTTGAAGAAGATGGATCCGGTGGACGGCACGTCCAGGGTGCCCATGATTTGCAGCAGGGTGCTTTTTCCCGAACCCGAGGCCCCGACAATGGCCAGGGAATCCCCGCTCCGCACGTTCAGATCCACGCCATTGAGCACGGTGATGGTCTCTTCGCCTTGCTCGTAGGCCTTGCCTATGCCCTGCAGTCGATAGACATCACTCATAGCGCAGGGCCTCGGTTGGGTGCATTTTGGCCGCTTGTCTGGCCGGATACAGCGTGGCGAGAAAACACAGGACCATGGCCGCGACGGCGATGAGGGACATGTCCAGAAATTCGATCTTCACCGGCAGATGGTCCAGATAATAGACATCAGCCGGAAGTTTGATGAATTGGTATTTCTGGAGTAGGGCGCAGACGGCAAGGCCCAAGCCAAAACCGATGGTCGTGCCCACAGTCCCGATGAGGGAACCCTGCAGAATGAAGATGTTGCGAATTTGCGGGGGCGTGGCGCCCAAAGCCATGAGCACGGCGATATCCTTGGTTTTTTCCATGACCATCATGACCAGGGTGGTGATGATGGAAAAAGATCCCACCAGTACGATCATGATCAAGATGACGGCCATGGCCGTCTTTTCCAGCTTGAGCGCAGCAAAGAGGTTCTGATTCATCTCAATCCAGTTGCGTGAATACAGGGGGAATCCCCCCAGGGCGCGCACCAGGGCCTCGCCAGTTTTTTGTACTCCGTCAATGTCCGACACCTTGTATTCGATCCCGGTCACGAAATCACCATCGAAGCCCAGAATTTTTTGGGCCTCTGGAATGGAAACAAAGGCCAGGGACGAATCATATTCAAACATTCCGGAATTAAAAATTCCAACCACCGCGAAGAAAACGATCTTCGGTGAAAATCCGGCTGCTGATTTCTTCCCGCTCGGAGCGAGCAGGCTGACCCGGCTACCCATGGTCAAGCCCAGGCGCGAGGCCAATTCCTTGCCGATGACAATGCCCGGAGTGTCTCCTGGGTCGCCCAGATCCGCCAGGCTGCCGCTGACCAGGTCCTTCTCCACGGACAGAACCGTACCGGCCGTCTGCGGATCAATGCCCCTCAGCACGACCCCTTTGACCCCCGAGGGAGTGGAGAGCATGACCTCGTAGTAAATGAACGGCGTGGCGGCGACGATGCCGTCGACCCGCAGGCTTTTTTGCACCAATCGGTCATAGCCTTCGATGGTCTGTTTGACCGAGCCGAGAATGAGATGGGAATTGATGCCCAGAATTTTGTCGCGAAGGTTTTCGCTGAAGCCGTTCATGACGCCAAGGACGACAATGAGCGAAGCCACGCCAATGGCCACGCCGAGCACCGAGATGAGCGAGATGACGGAAATAAAGGCCTGCTTGCGCCGGGCCAGAAGATACCGCAGGGAAACGAACAATTCAAAGTGCATGCAATCTCGCTGTATGGAAGAAAGTGTCGGCCGGGACAGGCGGGGTTAGCTGACGACTTCGGGCCGCAGCAGCGGGAAGAGGATGACTTCCCGAATCGACGGGGAGTCCGTAAGCAGCATGACCAAACGGTCAATGCCGATGCCCTGTCCGGCTGCCGGGGGCATGCCGTACTCCAGGGCGCGGATGTAGTCCTCGTCCATGGCGTGAGCTTCGTCATCGCCGGCCGCCTTTTCCCGGACCTGCTCCTCGAAGCGGTCTTTTTGGTCGTAGGGATCGTTCAATTCTGAAAAGGCATTGGCCATTTCCTGTCCGCAGATGAAAAGTTCGAACCGGTCCGTGATCTCCGAGTTCAGGTCGTTCTTGCGGGAGAGCGGAGAGATATCCGTCGGATAATGATAAATGAAATGAGGCTGGATGAGTTTGGGCTCAACCAGATTGTCAAAAAGTTTGGCCTGGAGCTTGCCCAGCTTTTCTTTGGGATGCACGGTTTCGCCCAATTTTTGAGCCAGATCCTTGCACTTGTCGTAATCCAGATAGACCTCCGGGGCCACGCCGCCGATTATTTCCAGGGATTCGTGGAAGGGCATGCGTACCCAGCCGTCCTGGAGGTCGATGACATTGCCCTGGTATTCCACCAGGTGAGTGCCGCAAACGGCCTTGGCCAGGCTGCAGAGGAGCTCCTGTGTCAGGTCCATGAGATCGACGAAGGTGGCATAGGCCCAGTAGAATTCTATCATGGTGAATTCGGGGTTATGCCGGGTGTCGATGCCTTCGTTGCGAAAATTGCGGTTGATTTCGTACACTCGGTCAAAACCGCCCACCAGCAGACGCTTCAAGTACAGCTCCGGGGCAATACGCAGAAACAGGTCCATGTCCAAGGCATTATGGTGGGTCCTGAAGGGCTTGGCCGTGGCCCCGCCGGCAATGGGCTGCATCATGGGCGTCTCCACTTCCAGGAAGCGGCGCTCATTCAAAAAAGTGCGGATGAACTGCACGATGGCCGTGCGTTTGCGAAAGATATCCCGTGCCCGGTCATTGACCAGAAGATCTACGTAGCGTTGGCGGTAACGGGTTTCGACGTCTTTCAAGCCGTGGTATTTTTCCGGCAAGGGGCGCATGGATTTGGAGAGGAGGCGGACCTCGGAGGATTTGACGGTCAACTCTCCGGTCTTGGTGCGGAACAGGGTGCCGTGGACACCGACGATATCGCCTATCTCGAATTTTTTGAAGACGCCATACTGTTCGACCCCGAGGTCATCGCGCTGGGCATAGACCTGGATCTTGCCGCTTGTGTCCTGAATATGGAAAAAGGTGGCCTTGCCAAAAGAGCGGTGGGCCATGATCCGGCCACAGAGAGCGAAGCTCAGGGCGTCCTGGGCGAGGTCGTCTTCATGTTTTTCCCCGTGCTCTTCAAGTACATCTCCGATTTCGGCGGAGCGACGAAAGTCGTTGGGGTAGAGAGGAATGCCCGCATCAAGCAGGAACTGGGCCTTTTCCTTGCGGTGGCGCAGCAACTGCTTTTCGCTTGGGGCATTGGTCTGGTCTTGTGTCAAGGAAAGTCTCCGTTCGGGGGTATTGGCGTCAAACAAACAAATTCGGGTATTGGAAATTGGACCTATCGTCAAGAAAAGTCAATGCCCGGGAGATGGCGCTAGATCTGACAATCCGGAGGTTTGCAGGCTTTTGGCCAGGCGGGTGCCGTTCTCGAGAATCATTTCCATGGATATGCCGAGTGGAGCAAGAAGCTCCTTCAGGGCTGTGCGCTGCGCGTCCGGGGCAAAGAGCGGATAGTCACTTCCGAAAAGAATGCGTTCGGGGTCGTGACGGTTCATGATGGCGCCGAGGGTTTGCATCGGAATGACTCCGGGGCAGCAGGACGTGTCCATGTAGAGGTTGCGTCCGGCGAGGTGGACCAGGGTCTCCTCCCAGAGGTGGAGTCCGCCCAGGTGGGCGGCGATGACCCGAAGACCGGGGTGACTGTCCAGGATCGTGGCCAGATCCCGGGGGCGGGACAGGGTCGCCCCCCCGGCCCTGGTCGGACCCATGTGGACCATGAGCAGGAACCGGTTGCGCGATGCCTCCCAGATTGGCTTCCATTTGGGCGAGTCGAGGGGGATGCCCGAGAGATCGGGGTGGATCTTGAGGCCTCGGATGCCGTTGCGCTCCAGTCGGGCGAGTTCGGCCTCCCAGGCCGGGTGCTCCGGATGGACGGTGCCCAAGGGGAGAAGGCGTGAATGGGAGCGGTGCAGGGAGATCATCCACGAGTTGGCCGGGATCATCTGGTCGGGGCGCAGGGCTGCGGTAAAGCAGAGCGCGTGCGTCAATCCGGCCCGATCAAGGTGCGCGAGGAGGTCCTCGGCCGTTCCGTCACCAGCCGGGTCGCGACCGAATTC
>CAXNFJ010000082.1:0-7369 GCA_964201165.1 Desulfomicrobium sp. | reverse complement strand
CCCCCGGACAAATTCGAAGAGGGCTTTGACTGGAAGACGGTTGTCGGAGCCATATTCATCGGCTTCCTGATGATGCCGGGTTCCATGTATCTGCAACTGGTGCTGGGCACGGGCATTGGTCCGGCGGCGCGCTGGGTGACCATCATCCTCTTCGCCGAGATCGCCAAGCGCTCGTACACGGAACTCAAACAGCAGGAGATCTTCCTCCTCTATTACATGGCCGGCGCGGCCCTGGCCTCGCCCTTTCAGGGGCTGCTCTGGAGCCAATACCTGATCCAGTCCGACGCGGCCCAGATGCTCGGGCTGACCGAATTCATCCCCTCCTGGGTGGCCCCGGCCCTGGACTCCACGTCCTATGCCGAGCGCACCTTCCTGCACCGGGACTGGTTCGTGCCCATTCTGCTCCTGTGCGGCGCCATGATCATTCAGCGCATCGACCAGTTCGGCCTGGGCTACGCACTGTATCGTCTGACTTCGGACGTGGAGAAACTGCCCTTTCCCATGGCCCCCGTCGGCGCCCTGGGCACCATGGCCCTGGCCGAGTCCACCGAGGACAGGAAGGACAACTGGAAGTGGCGGGTCTTTTCCATCGGTGCCATGATCGGACTGACCTTCGGCTTCTTCTATGTCCTGCTGCCGGCCCTGTCCGGCCTCTTCTTCACCGAACCCATCCAGCTCATCCCCATCCCCTGGCTGGATCTGACCCGCAACACCGAAGGCTTCCTGCCCGCCGTGGCCACGGGCATACAACTGGATCTGGGCCTCATCTTCATCGGCATGGTTCTGCCATTCTGGGCCGTCATCGGCGGCTTTGTGGGCCTCATCATCACCATCGTGGCCAACCCCATCCTGCATGCAAACGGCATCCTGCATCGCTGGCATCCGGGCATGGGCACGGTGGACACGGTCTTCTCCAACAGCTTCGACTTCTACATGAGCTTCGGCATCGGACTGGGCCTGGCCATCGGCCTGATCGGATTTTGGCACGTCGCGCAATCCTTTCGCAAGCAAACCGGGCAACGTCTCGATTTCAGCGTGCTGCTGAATCCGCCGCCGGGCCGAGGCGACATCTCCATCTGGCTGTCCCTGGGCATCTACGTGTTCTCGACCCTGTCCTACGTGGCCTTTTGCGCCTGGCTTGTGCCCAGCTTCCCCTGGATCTTTTTCCTCATCTACGGATTCGTCTACACGCCGATCCTGTCCTACATCACGGCGCGCATGGAAGGCATCGCCGGACAGTTTGTGAGCCTGCCCCTGGTCCGGGAAGCCAGCTTCATCGCCGGCGCCAAGTACTTCGGATACCACGGCATCGAGATCTGGTACGCGCCCATCCCCATCCACAACTACGGCGAGGCCACGGTGAGCTTTCGCCAGATCGAGCTGACCGGCACCAGCCTGCGCGGCATCATCAAGGCCGAGTTCGTGACCCTGCCCATCGTGCTCATCGCCTCCCTGCTCTTTTCGCAGTTCCTGTGGCAACTGGCCCCCATCCCCTCGGCCAACTACCCCTATGCCATGGAACTCTGGCATTTACAGGCCCTCAACACCCTGCTCATGCAGACCGCGACCCTGGAAGGCAATTCCCTGTTCTTCCAGGCGCTCAATTCCCTGTATGTGTCGTGCGGGGTATTTCTGGGCGTGCTGACCTACGCCCTGCTCAGCGTGCTGGGGCTGCCGGTGCTCCTGATCTACGGAGTGGTGCGGGGGCTGGGACAGTCGACGCCCCATGGATTGATTCTGGAATTGGCGGGAGCACTCTTGGGGCGCTACTATTTTCTGCAAAAATTCGGGACAAAGTGGCGTCAGTACGCCCCGGTCCTGCTGGCGGGATTTTCCTGCGGCATGGGCCTGGCAGGCATGTTCGCCATGGGCTGCACCCTCATCCTCAAGTCCTTGAACAGGCTGCCGTATTAGGGCCGCGATTCCACGGAAAAGAGGCGCGAACCCGCCGGGGCGGCTTGCCGCAAATGCATGAATCCCCGCCTTCGCGGGGACGCCATGCACAGTTTTTCCATCCGACGGCATCCCCGTGCAAACAGGAATGCAGGTTTTAAAATCCAAATCACAGCACGCCCGGCCCCTGGCCCTGGACCTCGCCGCCGCGCTCCAGGCGCTGCTGATCCCATTGAACCACGTCGCTGATCAACTCCTGGGCCACGCTGACCAGCGCTTCGGGCTGAGCAAAGAACTGCGGCAACAGTTTGCGCCTGGGCAAGAACAGGCATTCCACCTCGGTCTCGGCCCGCAGGGTGTAAAGCCAGCGAAACCGGCCGAGCAGGGCAAGCCCGCCCGCGCACATGCCTTCCGACACAGTGGCGACCCGGCGGGACCCGTGTTCGAGACCGGCCGTGCCCCGAATCAGGACCACAGGCCCTTCCGCGGGTTCGTTCACCGTCAGAATGCTCTGACCCTGGGCAAAAACCTCCCGCTCGCAGAGATAGGCCATGACCCGCAACAACTCCGGCGCAAGCCCGGAGAAAACGGGCAATCCTCGCAACAGGCGCAGATTGCATTCCAGTTCGCACTGTCCCTCAGGCTGATCCGACAAGTTCATACAAGACTCCTTTGGCGGCCATGAGTTCTTCGTAAGGACCGCTCTCGACGATCTTTCCGGCCTTCATGACCACGACCCGGTCATAATGTGAAACGGTGTCCAGGCGATGCACCACGGACAGGACCGTGTGCTTGCCGCGCATGGTCTGGAGGAAATTCTGGACCCTGGCCTGAGAGGCGTTGTCCAGGGCGGCCGTGGCCTCATCAAGGACGTAGATTGCCGGTTGCTTGAGAAAGACGCGCGCCAGGGCGACCTTCTGGCGCTGGCCGCCGGACAGGTACTCGCCCATGCTGCCAACCTGAAAATCAAGCCCCTGCTCGACAATACTCTCCAGAACGCCCTCTTCGATCAAGAGCTGGACCAGGTTCTGGTTGATCCGCTCCAGCGCCCCGCCGCGCCCCGCCTTGGGCTGGCCGAAGAGAATGTTGTCACGGATGCTGCGGAACTGGAAATATTGGTCCGGTTCGTAGAACTGCAGCTTGGAATCGCTGAATTTCGAGGCGTATTCCCGTGTCTGCTTCCTGGCGGCGACGATCCGGCTCTTGAGTTCGCCGGGCATGCGCACGGTCTTGTGCCGGCCCGCGATATAATTCAGGGCCAGCCTAAGGAGCAGGGTCCGCCCCTGGGCCCTGAGGCTCGCCAGACCGCGTGCCTCGATGTCGGCCAGCACCTGCGCGTACTCTTCCACCTGCTCGCTCTTGATGGGGCTGTCCGCGAAGAGTTCCGGGGTCTGGGCGGCGTAGCGCAGGATGGGCATGGTTGCCGTGACCACGGTCGCACCGAAGTCGATGAGGATCCCCTCGAGCCCGGTTTCTTTGAGAAACGACACAAATCTATTGTTTTCGAGCGCCTGCTCAAAGTCCGCGCGACGATCCCTGAAATCCCCGAAGACGATATTCTGGGCGATGGAAGCCTGATTCATGTACGCTTCCGGATCCAAAAACTCGATGTCCTTGGCGAACATGACCCCATAACGTTCGCGGAATATCGCGCGCATGGCCAGGATGCGCTGAGCAAGCTCCGGATGCTGCGGCGGCGAGATCGTCGCCTGGACTCCGAATTTGAGGATGTCCACAAAGAGCCCGACCTGCTGCACGACCTCGATGATGCGGTCCAGGTCCGGCAGCTCGAAACCGGGAGTGCCATTCTTGATGCTCGCCAGGCTCGAATACAGCAGATTCTCGCGCACAGTCCCGCTGAAGATGAAGGGATGCTGAGGAACCATCCCGATATTTTCGGCCATGTCGAGCTTGGTCAGCTCGCGGACCTCGAACCCGTCCACCTGCACGTGTCCGTCGCTGTAGGGCATGAGCTGCGCCACGACCTTGACCAGGGTCGACTTGCCGCTGCCGGAAAAACCGACCAGCGCCACCATCTCCCCCGGCAGGACGCGCAGGGATACCTCGTCGAGCAGCTTTGTTCCTTCGGCGGTCTTGAACGTCATGCGCTGCAGATCGATATCGCCGCGGAACCGGTACACATCACGGTCAACCGGCGCCAGTCGATGTTCCGGAGACAGATCAAAAGCCGTCATGACGTTTTTGTAGCGCACCCGGCTGTCCTCCAGGAGCTGGTAGAACTCCATCAATTCGCGCCAAGGCTCGTTCAGGCTGGTGTAGGCGGAAAGAAAGGCCACCAGGGCACCGAGGTCGAAATGGCCCCGGATGGTCATGGCCCCGCCGACCAGAAAAAGGACGAAGGGGCCGATGTTCTCGAAAAGGTTGTTGGCGAACTTGATCCCGTAGCGGTATGCATTCATGCGAACGTTGGCTTTGAGCAAGGACTCGGCCTGGTCGGAAAACTTGTCGTTCTCCAGGCCATATCCCGCATGTCCGTGCACCTCGTGCACACCGGTTATGACTTCGCCGATATTGCCGGAAATGGCCCGACTGACGTTGACCCGATAGCGGTTGGCCTCGTTGCCGCGCTGTTGCAACTTGGGAATGACGAATATCTGCAAGGGGTAGAGCACGAAGCTCAGACCGGCCAGCAACGGATTGAGATAAAAAAGATACCCCCCCATGGCCAGCAGCGTGAACACGTTGATGAGCGGTACGGAGACCGCGCTGCCCACGAAACCCGAGATCGTGGCCAGCTCGTTGATCAGGGCGTTGACGACCTGCCCCGGCTGGATGGTCCGGAAGAACGATATGGGCAGGCTCAGGATATGGGCGTAAAGGTCGGTGCGCATGCGTTTCAACGTACGCTGCCCGATATACGCCTGGAGAAGATTGATTGCGAATTTGAGAGCACTGGCCAGCAGGACAGAGGCCAGAAACAGCATGGAATACAGCAAAAGCAAGTCGAAATCGCCCAACCCGATGGCCTTGTTGATGATCCGCTTCTGCATCTCCAAGGGAACGACACGGGCTCCGACAGTCAGCACGACCAGCAGGACAAGAAGAACCTGCCAGCGCGCATTTTTTTCCAGAACCCATGAATACAGGGTCCGCTTGGTCACCATGGAGGGCCTGTCGTCCTTACTTCTTCGTGTTGAAATTTGACCTCCTGCCTACCCTACTCTATGCAAAGAGAAAAGGATGCCATGTCAGCCCACATCGAATTCACACTGACTCAGCCGGACGAACAGTCCGCGTTGCTCGCCGCGGTTCAGAATTTCGGCGCGCGGCAGTCTTTGCCTCCGGGGCTTCTGTACCGTCTCGGGCTGGTGATCGATGAATTGGTTTCCAACTGCCTCGACCATGGCACCCTGCCGGAACAGGCCCCGACCATCCATGTATGCGTCAAAAATCGCGACTACGAAATCCTGATCGAAATCGATGATACCGGACCGGCGTTCGATCCAAGCTCTCATCCCGTTGCCAAGTGCTCTGAAACAGGTCCGGTCCGCATCGGCGGCATGGGACTTTGCCTGGTTCGCAACCTGGTCTCCAGCATCGTCTACACCCGGCTGAAATCATCCAATCATATCCGTGTCGCCCTCGCCAAAAGATCACAGGAGCATGAATGCAACTCCAAGAAATAGAGCATCCCGGAGCCGCCATTTACCATATCAAAGGCCGCCTCGACGCCTCCTCCACTCCTGAGCTTGAAGAAAAGGTCCTGCTCAGCCTGGATCGCGGCATCACGCATCTGATCATGGACTTTTCGGAACTCGAATACATCAACAGCGCCGGGCTGCGCATTCTGGTCATGAGTTACCAGCGCCTGCTGCCTCGTGGCGGTCAGGTCATGGTCTGCGGAGTGCGGGACTATATCGCCGAAATTTTCGACATCTCCGGCTACAACCGCATTTTCTCCATGTATAATGACACGGAGCAAGCCATGGCGGAGCTCGACGCTACGACAAACGGGCGATAACCACGGTCCGGTCGTCCTCGATGCGGGCATTGCCCGTGAACGCCTCCACTTCGGCGAAAATCCGGGACGCGATATCCTGAGGCGGCGCCTGGACAGTATCTTTCAAGACCTGAATCATGCGTTCCTTGCCGAACATGACCGTCTGCGCATCAACCGCCTCCCATATCCCATCCGTTCCCAGCAGCAACACGCCATGCGGGAGTCGGCCCGATGCCTCCGTGTAGCTCCAGTTCGGATCCACGCCCAGAGGAATGTCCTGCCCTTCGAGCTTGATGCATTGCGTCCCGTCCAAGGTCTGGAAAAATGCCGGGTCATGCCCGGCGCCCACCCACGTCGCCTGACGCGTGGACGGCCTGAACGACATCAGAAAAACCGTTACAAAATGGCCGCTGCCCGCAACATCCGGACAAATCAGCCCATTGGTCCGGTTCATGACCTCGGCCAGGTCGGCGGACTGCAGGAGATGCGCCTTCATGTACGCCCTCACCGAGGCCATCAGCAGGGCCGAGCCCACGCCGTGCCCGGTGACATCGCCGATCATGATGACCAGCTCCTCGCCGTCCTGACCGTCACGAACCAGATAGTCATAAAAATCCCCGCCGGTTTCATCGCAAAACAGGCTGGCCCCAAAAATCTGCACTCCCGGCAGAAAGGGAGAGAAGCCAGGCAGCAAATTGAGTTGAATCTGCCTTGCAAGCTCAAGCCCATGGACCATTTGCTCCCTCTCCACGAGGCGATCGATCATGGTGTTGGTGTGCCCGGCGATGACCGCGAACTCGTCATTGGTAACCACGGGAACCTTGGTTTCCAATTTGCCACGGCTGACCAGTTCGAGAACCGTGGTCTGATTCTTAAAGAGAATCTTGAGATTGCGGGCATAGGAAAAAACCAGCACCAAGGTGAGCATCAAGAGCGTGCCCATGACAAACAGCACTTCCCCGATGATTGAGCGGAGCAGGATGGATCCCTGCAGCGAGGCTTGCTCCTGGTCCGTGAGCCAGGAAATGTCCCGTGCCAGGAGCAGAAGAAGAACAATGGTCACAAAGACGATGACACCCGAGGCCAGGTACGCGAACCTGCGCGTCTGCGGAAAAAATCTGTCCGGAGCCGGTCGATGCTGTTCCGTGAAGCCGGCCTGCCTGATGACGTTATATTCCCACGCCAGGCTCAGATCCAGGGCGGCGAAAAGCCCTATGGTCGCAAATCCCACTGCGACTTCGAGGCCGCTGACCAGCGGAAATCCCCAAACCAGGTTGTGATACAGTCCGACGCCGACACCTGCGCCCACAAAAAGGGTAAAGTCCAGGAAGAACAGGCGCGTGGACTGGAATTCGACCGGCAGGGGCCGGATAAGCCTGCGCGCAAGCACGTACCGCAGGATCAGGGCCGCGGTCAGATGACCGCCGATGGTGGCGAAAAACTTCCAGACCGGAAGCGCATCGACCAGCGGTCAGACCTGGCCTCCGTAAAAGGTAAGCACGATCAGAATGAAGA
>CAXNFJ010000081.1:0-7404 GCA_964201165.1 Desulfomicrobium sp. | reverse complement strand
GAGGAATTATGCAGAGGAATTCAGTCCAAAAGGTCTTGGCCATGTTTTTTTTGCTCGTGATGAGCATGATAGCATACCCTAGGTTCGCCAGCGCTCAAGATGTTGTACCCGACTTCTCATCTGGTCAGCCATCCGGTCAATATGCATTCGTCAGTTGGACCCCAAAATCCTTGGCGGATCTTATTAAAGGAAATACCTCGGGAGAAACCGTGAATATCACTGGACACCTCTTTTTACCTCCCGGCACCGGAAAGGTACCTGCCGTCGTTTTAATGCACGGGTCTGGTGGAATCTACCCTGCCATGCTCGATTTTTGGCCCAAGCGCTTGAATGCGGAAGGTATTGCAGTGCTTTCAATAGATTCTTTTGGCCCACGTGGCGTGCAGTCCACTGCCAGCGATCAATCCAAGGTACCATTTGCCGCTGATGTGGCTGACGCATTCGCCGCGTTAAAGATCATGGCAACCCATCCACGAATCAGCCCGCAACGTATTGCTATAATGGGATTCTCTCGTGGTGGAGCGGCGACATGGCGCTCAGGCATAGAGAGGATTATTGCATCGCAAAATCTTCCTCAAGGGATTCGGTTTGCAGCGCATGTTCCAATGTATTCTGCCGGCTGTGTTGGAACATTGAGAATCGCAGTCAAGCAAGGTGTATTTACAAAAGCACCGATGCTTTGGGTTCATGGAGATACTGACGACTATTGTCCTGCCGAGGCCTGCCAAGATTATTCCAGCCTGATCAGCAAAGCTGGAACTCCAGTCGAGTTTGTTCTTATCAAAGGTGCGCATCATAAGTTTGATTATGATGAGACCAAACATTATGACTTGCCCACTGCACAAAAGACACTGAAAGATTGCCCGCTTGAAACTGACATTGATACCATGAAGATATCTGATCGTTTTACGGGCAAACAGCTCTCGGGAAAGGACTACGAAGATACTTTGAAAAAATCTTGTCTGACAACCGGCGCAAGTACCGAAGGTAACCACGAAGCACGTGAACACTGATTGATCTCACGGTTAGGAGTGAGAAGTCTGCAACCTGAATTCGGTGATAGAAAAAGCGAATCACGGCAAAGCTACGGCCTGCGTGCGTATTCCGGTCCAAACTGAATACGAGGGGCTGTGTAGGTCTGGCGGTCTGGGCCTCTGAGTCCAAGGAGTGGTCTAGGTCTCTGAGACCAAGAGTACAGGCAGGCGAATTGGGTGAAGTGGGAGTGTGGGGCTGGCGGTTCTTGAATTGGTCAAGATTCAAGAACCGCCCCTTGCCTTTATCAGGCCGTTGAAAAATGGCAATCTGCTGCGTCAGCGAAAAAATCCAAACCGCTTTATGTATGCCTATGACCGCGCGTCCTGAATTTTTTCGCTTCCTTGCATCTCACCATTTTTGAACGACCTGCGAATTTTGAATTTTTCAACAGTCAGTTATGAACCGGCAAGCCGGATTCCGACATGGTCGAGGGCAAGGAAAAGAACGAGCGGATCAAAGGGCGACGCCGTGAACCCCCGCCTCCGATAAAAGGATGCGGCCTGTTCACTGAGGGCATGGACGAGCATGGCGCGAATTCCCGCGATGTCCGCCGCCTGGAGCGTCCGCAGCAGGGCGTCGCGCAGCATGCCCGTGCCGATGCACTGACCCGCATACCGCCGGTCCACCGCCAGCCGGGCCAGGATCATGACGGGAATGGGCTCTGGCATGTTGCGTTTAATGGAGCCTGCCACAAAGCGGTGCTCGATGCTGCCGACGGCCAAGGAGTAGTAGCCGACGACCGTGTTGCCAAAACAGACCACATAGGTGCGGGTTGCGCCGGAGCCTTGGTTTTTCATTGCCCGATGTCGCAACCAGTCACCCAGTGACGGCTCCGCGCAGGAAAAGGCGGATACGTCATGTGACGTGGTCAAGGGCGTGGGGGCGGAAAACGATTCGGTCACTGTTGCTGCCACGGGGCTTTGGCATGGAAAAGGGTGACGAGGCCCTGAATCTGTTCTTCGGAAGGCGGATTGTCCAGGGCTGCGCCGAATTGTTCCCACTGCGTGCTGTCCAGCGTGAAGCGCGTGCGGTCAAGAACGACTTCCTCGGCCAGACGCAGGGTGGTTTCGAGAATAAAGGCCGTCCGGCTCTTTCCGAGGCTCTGGGCGGCCTGGTCGATCAATGCCTTTTCCTCGTCGGAAATACGCAGATTGATGGATGCTGTGGCGGTCATGACTACTCTCCTTTTTGACACCGATATGACGTCAGTCAAGATTCGTCAATACATTGTATATACAAAAAAAGGATATGGTTTTTTTCTGAGTAAGAGGTGCGCGGGAATGGTGTGCCATCACTCCAGATGCCTCGCCTGCCTCTTTCCAGGGCTTACCATATTCCTGGCCTCCACGGAGGCGGGATGAAACGTCATGTTGTCTGAAATCACCACGGGCAGAGGTCGGCCTTTGACCTTGAGAAGATCGGCGGCGATGGCGTTGGCCGCTTCATCTTTGGCCAGACCGAGCTCCTCGGTCAGGTAGGCGAAAAAGAGTTCCGCCAAGCGTTTCAAGGCAATCTGCCAGGTGGACTCGGTCGCGCCGTACAGCCATTTCGAAAAGCGCAGAAATCCGGCATAGACATCCTGATCCGGCCACAGCAGGCGCACGCTGCCATTAAAATTACCGCTGTTATAGAGCAGATCCCAGAACCGGGTCATGCGCTTCAAGTCCTGCATGGCTGTAAAATCAATCAGGTCGTTGGCCAGAATTTCGTATGGGGGATAGGGCAGATAGGTCATCCCGTGGACGGCATCGTGTCTATTCAGGGTGGTGCCGGACAGTTTTTTCAGGACGCCCAGCTGGATTTCCCCCTTGGTCAGGCCCGCCAGTCGGTTCAGGTTGCGGCCAAAGCTGTCCGCGCTTTCCCCGGGCAGCCCGATGATCAGGTCCACATGCAGATGGGCATTGGTCTCTTCTTCCAAAAAGCGCAGGTTGGCCGTGATTCTGTCCATATCCAGCCGCCGGTGAATGGACGCGGCCACATCCGCATTCAGGGTCTGGATGCCGACTTCCAGTTGCAGGGTGCCCGGAGGAAACTGGGCAAGTTTCTCCCGCAATTCAGCAGGAAAATGTTCGGGCACAACTTCAAAATGGACCAGAAACGGCGGCTGCCGCTGCAGGAAAAAATCCAGAATCGGGCCGACCCGCTGCATGCTCAGGTTAAACGTCCGGTCGATGAACTTGAAGTTGCGCGCCCCGCGCTCCCAGAGCGTGGCCAGTTCGCCCAGAAAGCGGTCCGGGTCGAAATAGCGGACCTGTTTGTCGATGGAGGACAGGCAAAATTCGCAGGAAAAGGGGCAGCCCCTGGACGCTTCCACATAAACGACCCGATGGGCGATGTCCGCGTCGGTGTACAAGGCATACGGCATGACCAGGCGGTCCGGATCGGGCGGGCGGGCCGTGATGATCCGGGGCAACGTGCTGCCTGTCAGATGTGCGCAGCAGAGCTGATGGAAGTGCTCTTCGCCTTCACCGCAGATCACGTGGTCGGCCAGGGAAAAATCGAGCCGGTGCGGAAAATGGCTGACCTCCGGCCCGCCAAGAACAAGCAGCACCTCCGGCGCAAGGGATTTGAGAATGCGCACCAGCTGTTCGCATTCCTGCCCGTTCCAGATGTAGACGCCCAGGCCGATGATCTTGGGACGATGGGCCAGGATTTTTTCAGCAACATCGAGCAGCTGATCCGAAATGACGAATTCCTGGATAACGGCCCGGGGCCGCAGGTCATGCAGATTGGCATGCAGGTAGCGCAGCCCGATGCTGGGGTGTATATACCGGGCATTCAGTGTGGTGAGAACAATATCGTACATTAGGTAGCTGCCTGAGTTTGCGGAATGTTGTCGCGAATTCCTTGCCTGTCCTCCCACGTCCAGGGCGATGGAGGCCACGTTTTCGCTGACTTTTTGAATATCTCCAGTCAAGCCAATTGAGTCAAGCCGATGGGGTCAACGAATCTGAGCGAGTGGGACGGCAAAATATTATATCCTGTGCCACACGCCCAGCCCTGTCCGTATCTCACCGGAACCTCATCAGCCGTGAGCCTGCGGAAGTGCTCTCTCAGCGATTACGCCTGGCTCCGCTCAGGATACTCGGGGGTGATGCAGTTATCGACAAGCTGTTCTCCATGTTCAAGGAGAAGAGCGCCCTCAAGGAAATTTCCACCGCCAATACCGCCGCACCGAACTACGTGCATGGCGGACCATCACCTGATCTTGCTCCCGAAATTGAAGAGAACGTCATATGTATTATTTATAACATATTGATAATACTGATTGAAGTAGTATCGTAGCATCATCTTTGCGTTCGTTGTTCATGCCGCAATGCCTGACACGGACCCAAGAACCGAAAACCATGGAGGTTTTGATGACTACGTTTTCACGACGAGGGTTCATGAAACTGACCGGGGCGGGCGTTGCGGCCGTGTCCCTGTCCCAACTGGGGTTCGATCTGAAGCCCGCCTACGCGTACGCCAAGGCGCTGAAGATCGAGGGAGCCAAAGAGGTTCTCTCGACCTGCGCGTTCTGTGCCTGCGGGTGTCAGATCATCATGCATATCAAGGACGGCAAGATTGTCAGCTCCGAGGGCGATCCGGATTATCCGGTCAGCGAAGGCTCACTGTGCCCCAAGGGCGCTGCGTTCTATCAGATGCATGTCAGCGATCACCGCGTGCTCGTGCCCAAATACCGGGCTCCGGGCAGCGACAAATGGGTAGAGAAGGATTGGGACTGGATGCTCGACAAGGTCGCGCACAAGATCAAGGATCTCCGTGACAAGGACTTCCAGCTCACCAATGACAAGGGTGTGACCGTCAACCGTCTGGAATCCTATTTCCATCTTGGCACGTCGCAGATGGACAATGAAGAATGTTCCGTCACGCATCAAATGTTTCGGGCGCTGGGAGGTGTATTCATCGACCATCAGGCCCGGGTCTGACACGGTCCCACTGTACCGGCTCTGGCAGAGTCGTTCGGACGTGGCGCGATGACCCAGCATTGGATTGATATCAAGAACGCCAATGCTATTCTGATAATGGGCAGCAATGCTGCCGAGCACCATCCCATTTCCTTCAAATGGGTACTTAAGGCCAAGGACGCGGGGGCCAAGGTGATCCATGTGGATCCGAAATTCTCGCGCACCTCTTCCAAATGTGATCTGCATGTCCCCCTGCGTTCCGGCACGGACATCGCTTTTCTCGGTGGCATGGTGAAGTACATTCTGGAGAAGGATCTGATCCAGAAAGAATACGTCACCGAGTATACCAATGCCTCATTTATCGTTGGTGATGCCTACAAATTCGAGGATGGCCTGTTTTCGGGCTTCGATGCGCAGAAAAAGAAATACGATCAGACGAAATGGGCCTTTGCCTATGATGACGCAGGTCTGCCCAAGCGAGACAAGACCCTGAAGGATCCGCGCTGCGTGTATCAGTTGCTGAAGAAGCATTATGAGCGGTATGACCTTGATACGGTCACTTCCATCACTGGCGTATCCAAGGAAAATTTGCTGGCCGTTTATGAAATCTTCACGGCCACCGGCAAGCCGGACAAGGCCGGAACCATGATGTACGCCCTGGGTTGGACCCAGCACACAGTCGGCGTGCAGAACATTCGCCTCGGCGCCATGGTCCAGCTTCTGCTGGGCAACATCGGCGTGGCCGGCGGCGGCGTCAACGCCATGCGCGGTGAGCCCAATGTGCAGGGCTCCACGGACCATGCCCTGCTGTGGCACATCATTCCTGGTTACAATGCCACTCCCACTTCGGCCTGGCCGACGTTGGCGGATTATCAGCTGGCCAATACCCCGGTCTCGAAAGATCCCAAGAGCGTGAACTGGTGGGGCAATCGGCCCAAGTACGTGGTCAGCCTGCTCAAGGGCTGGTTTGGCGACAAGGCCACGCCGGAGAACGATTTCTGTTATAGTCTGCTGCCCAAGCTTGAGCCGGGCGTGGATTATTCGAGCCTGTTCATGTTCGACAAGATGTATGAAGGCAAGATCAAGGGCGGCATGATTTTCGGCCACAACCCGGCCCAGAGCATGCCCAACACGCACAAGATCCGTGCGGCCTTGCAGAAGCTCGATTGGCTGGTGGTGGGCGAAGCCCATGACACCGAGACCAGTTCCTTCTGGCACGGGCCGGGCCTGGATCCGAAAAAGGTCAAGACCGAGGTCTTCCTGCTTCCTTCCTGTCAGCGCGGCGAAAAGGACGGCACCACCTCCAACTCCGGCCGTTGGCATCAGTGGCACTACAAAGGCTACGAGCCGGCGGGCAAGAGCCAGTCCATGGGCTGGATGATCGTTGAGCTCATGAAGCGGGTACGCGCACTCTATGAAAAGGAGAAGGGCGTCTTCCCGGAAGCCATCCTGACCCACCTATGGCCCGAAAAGTATGATGCCGAGGCAAGAGCCAGGGAGATCAACGGCAAGTTCACCAAAGACGTGACCATCAAGGACGTGACCTACAAGAAGGGTGATCAGGTGCCCGGTTTCGCGCTCCTGCAGGCCGACGGCTCCACGACCAGTCTGAACTGGGTCTATTGCGGCGGCTATCCGGCGGCGGACAAGAATCTGGCCAAGCGTCGCGATCTGACCCAGACGCCCATGCAGGCCAAGCTCGGTCTGTTCCCCAGCTACTCATGGGCCTGGCCAATGAACCGGCGCATCATTTACAACCGCGCCTCGGTCGATCCTCAGGGCAAGCCCTACAACCCTGACCTGCCCGTCATTTTGTGGGAAGACGGCAAGTGGGTCGGCGACGTCCCGGACGGTCCGGCTCCGCCCATGGCCATGGAAAAAGGCGTCTATCCCTTCATCATGCAGACCGAAGGTCATGGCGCGCTCTATGGACCGGGCCGTGTGGATGGTCCGTTCCCGGAACATTACGAGCCCGCTGAAACGCCCATCTCCAAGAATCCGTTCTCTGCGCAGATGAGCAATCCGTGCATGAAGATGACGAAAAGCGATGTGGATCTCTTGGCCAAGAATGCCGATCCGAAATATCCCATCGTGCTGACCACCTACAGCATGACCGAGCACTGGTGCGGTGGCGGCGATACCCGCAACACTCCGTATCTGCTGGAAGCCGAACCTCAGCTGTATGTGGAGATGAGTCACGAGCTGGCGGCGGAGAAGGGCATCAAGAACGGCGACCATGTAGTGGTTGAGAGCATTCGCGGCAAGGTCGAAGCCGTGGCCATGGTCACGGTGCGTATCACGCCTTTCACCATTCAAGGCAAAACGGTGCATCTCATCGGCATGCCTTTCTGTTTTGGCTGGACCACGCCCGGCGTGGGCGACGCCACGAACCGTCTGACTCCATCCGTGGGTGATGCCAACGTGTGCACTCCGGAATACAAGGCGTCTCTGGTGAACATCC
>CAXNFJ010000080.1:0-7497 GCA_964201165.1 Desulfomicrobium sp. | reverse complement strand
AGGCCGGGTATCTGGGCATCCTCGAAAGCGAAGACCTGAAACCAGAGCGTCTGGCCGGTCTCATGGAAAAGGCGCTGCACGGCAAAAGCCTGCCCCCTGGTCCGCTGCTCCTCCACGGCGATCTGGAAAGCGCGGCCATCATTCGTCATTTGACTGAAAAGGAATTTTCATGATCGTCTCCAACAAGGCCTCCCTGCTCTGGCGGCAACTCCCTGCCGACCTCCATACGCGCATGGAGGACATTTTGCGCCGCCATCCCGGAGCCACGGTGTTTTTCCGGGCGGACGACGTGGCCATCCCCTCCATCAAGCAGGATCGGCTCCTCGGCATTTTCGCCCGGCACGACGCCCCCCTGTGCGCGGCGTTGGTTCCGGCCTGGATGACCGCGAGGCACTGGGAAGCCATCACCCACTCGGTCCAGGGCAAGCACCATCTCTTTGCCTGGCACCAGCACGGCTGGAACCATCTCAACCACGAAAGCGCGGGCAAGAAGCAGGAGTTCGGCCCCGGAGCGAACCCGGAACAAAAACGCCGGGCCATCATCCGCGGCCGGGACAAGCTTGTCTCCATCCTGGGGAACCATTTCCTGCCGGTCTTCACCCCGCCCTGGAACCGTCTGGACCCCGAGACCATTGGCATCCTGCTGGACGCCGGGTTTCGGGCCATCTCCCGCTACCGTGGCGACAAGCTCCCATCCTTGCCCGGCTTGCCGGACCTGCCCGTGAACGTGGATCTGCACACCCGCAAGGAGACCAGCCCCGAGGCAGGTTGGGACGCTTTTCTGGCCGAACTTGATCAGGCCATGGCCTCGGGCCGCGTGGGGTTCATGCTCCACCACCAGCGCATGAACGAGGCCGCCTTCGACTTTCTGGACGCGCTGCTGCCCATGCTGCGTGCGCATACGGATATCTCCCTTGTTCATTTTGGAGAAATCCTTGGCAACACCCCCGTCACAACGTTATCTACTCCTTGATTTCTTACACGATTCAAGGCTAGGAATACTCATAAACAAGAATAGTTCCTAACTGTGACCGCTCATCGCATATGCAGTCACGCTACCCAGGAGTCCCATGTCCGGACCAGCAGTTCGTCCCTCCAGCCAGGCAATCTCCCGGCAGATCGTGCTGCCCTGGGGAAAATCGCTGGCCATGGCCATGAACAGCCTGCGCATTCGTTTCTTCCGTTCGCTCATCACCACGTTCAGCCTGGTCCTGGCCATCGCGTTTCTCGGTTTCACCCTGACGGGTTCGGCCATTGCCCGTGAACTGTTCCGTCTGCACCCGGACGCGGCCCTGCCATTGCTGGTCGAGGCCGGCTACTCCCTGAACGCGGCGGGCCAGGAGCTCACCGCCGGACCCAAGGAGCTGTGGCTCATGGTCCTCTCGCTCCTGGTCTGCACCGTCGGCATCGTCAACGCCCAGCTCATGTCCGTGACCGAGCGCTTCCGCGAAATCGGAATCATGAAATGCCTGGGCGCGCTGGACCGCATCATCCTGCGCCTTTTCCTGCTGGAGGCCCTGATCCTGGGCATTGTGGGCGCGGGAGCGGGGGCCCTGCTCGGTCTGCTCGCAGCCTGGGGCAGCTCTTTTCTGCACTTCGGGATTCTGGACTATGCCGGCATGAATCTCCTTCCCCTGCTGGCCCAGCTGGCCAAGGCCTGGGGCACGGGCATCGCTCTTTCGGTCCTGGGCGTTCTGTACCCGGCGATTCTGGCGGCAAAACTGCAACCGATCATCGTCATGAGGGAAGAATACTGATGGATACGCATCATATCGTACGCGTGGTCGGAGTGACCAAAACCTTCGCTCTGGGCAAGATGCCGGTGCAGGTCCTAAAAGGTGTGGACCTTGAGATCGAGGCGGGCGAATACGTGTCCATCATGGGGCCGTCGGGTTCGGGCAAGAGCACCCTCTTTAACATGATAGGGGGCCTGGACAAGCCGACCAGCGGGCGCGTGTTCATCGACGAGGTCGATATTTCCCAGCTCGATGCCTATGAACTGGCCTGGCTGCGCAACCGCAAGATCGGATACATCTTTCAGACCTTCAACCTCATCCCGGTCATGAGCGCTCTTGAAAACGTGACCCTGCCCATGATCTTCGCCGGCATGCCCGGCGACCACGCCGTGGACAAGGGCCGGGGGCTCCTTGATCTGGTCGGCCTTGGCGACCGCTTCCTGCACAAGCCCGCGGAACTCTCCGGCGGGCAGCAGCAGCGGGTGGCCATAGCCCGGGCCCTGGCCAACGACCCGGCCATCATCCTGGCCGACGAACCGACCGGCAATCTTGATTCGTCCACGGGCGAGGAAATCATCGCCCTGCTCCAGAAAATGAGCCGGGAGCGGGGGGACACGATCATCTCCGCCACCCACGACTTCAAGATGCTCAATGTTTCCGACCGGGTGGTCTGGATTCGTGATGGCCGCATCGACAAGATCGAACACCGCGCCGAGCTGAACATTTCGCTCGGTACCATCCAGGAGCGCCATGAGTCCGCGCAGCCCTAAAGGCACCGTATTCCTTCTGCTCTGCCTCGTGCTGCTTTGCCGTCCGGCCCTGGCGCAGGTCGAGAGTCATCTGCGGGCCATATCGGACAGTCCGGACCGTGCATTCGGAACCCCAGGCGAGGCGCGCACGGCCGACTATGTCCAATCGGTCTTCGAGGCCCTGCCCAAGGAGCTGCGGGCCGTCACCGGACGCCAGCATTTCACCACGCCGGTTCGTGAATTCATTTTCGCCACGCTGGAAATGGACGGCCGACAGCTCCCCATCCAGCCCCTCTTTGCGAACGCCCTGGCCCCGGAAAGCCTGCCGCTTGACGGTGTCAACGGCACCCTGGTCTATGTTGGGGCGGGCCGGATGGAGGATTTCGACGGTAAACGCATCGCCGGAAACATCGTGCTCATGGACCTGGATTCCGGCCGGGGCTGGCTGAACGCCGCCAACCTGGGGGCCCGGGCCCTCCTCTACATCGACCGGGACGACGTCTCCGCGCCCCGGCTTCGCTTTCGGGACAAGGAAGAGCTCACCCCCATCGATTTTCCCAGATTTTGGACCACGCTCCAGAATTTCGAGACCCGCATATCCTCCCTTGAAGCCTGTCAGGGCCGCGAAGGGCGCCTTCAAGGACGAACGCAATGGACCAAACGCCTGCTCGGCAATGTCTATTGCCTCATCCCCGGCCAGGATCCGGAGCTGGCCGAAGAAGTCCTCCTCGTCGAGGCGTTTCTGGACGCAAGCCGCTATGTGCCGGGGCATGCCCCCGGAGCCGACGAGGCCACATCCCTGGCCACCCTGCTCCATCTGGCCCAGGGTTTTGCGACGGATCCCCCGCGACGGTCGGTCCTGCTGCTGGCCAGCACCGCTCACGGCAACAACCTGGCGGGCCTGCGCGAAGCGGTCTGGGCCATGAGCACCAAGAAAAAGGAGTTGGCCGAAGAACTGGAGCAAATGAAGGAGCGTGGCGAGGCCGCACAACTCACGGTCGAGATGCTGGAAAAAGGGATGCTGAAGGCGAAAAAACCGGAGCACGACAGTCTCATCCTGCAGGCCATCCAGTCTGAAATCCGCAACGAGATCGAAAAACTGAACTCCGCCCTGCGCCTGGCCCGCAAGGATGCCGCCGCCAATGCCGTACAGATCAAGGAGCTGGCCCGGCAAAAACTCCTGCTGCGGCGCGTGGGTTGGGAAACCGGCTACGACTCCCTGGACGAGGAGGCCCTGCAGGCCGTGCGGGATGTTCTGCCCATGGCCCTGACGCGGGCCCGACGGGTCGCGGCGGATGTCGCGGAGCGCGTCGCAAGCCTGGAATCGGCCCTTGAACTCAACACATTGGTGGGCAAGAAACGCATGGCCGCCGCCGTGTCCCTGCACCTGTCCTCCCACGGCAACGGCGTGGGCAGCGTGGATGACGGATGGCTGTTCCGTCTCGTTCCGACCCTGAATCGCGCCAAGCTGTACACCCACATCCGGCCGGTCCTGGACCGGGCGGCCCAGGGCCATGCCCTGCCCTACAAGGATCTCCTGGGCGGAAATGGCCGCAAACAGTGGTTCAACCATTTTCCGGACCAGCCGCCCATGGGCGGGGAAGTGACGGCCCTGGCCGCAATGCCCGGATTCACCCTGGCCACCTTGAACGACATGCGCTCCACCTGGGGCACGCCCTACGATACCGTGGATCGGGTGGATGTGGAGCAGGTGCGGGCCCAGGCCGATGTGGTCCGGGACATGCTTCGGGGCCTGGACCGGGCCGAGCTTCCCGCCGCACCCTTCAAGGCCTTGAACGGCTTCGCCACGCTGTCCGGGCGGGCCAATTTTCTGCGCCAGGGCGAACTCTTTCCGGAGCAGACGGCCGAGAACGCGCTGCTCCAGGTCTATCAGGACCAGCACTACTCCCTGGCCTGGGTCGACAGCCTGGGAGAATTCCGCCTGCCCGGCCTGGCCGACAAGAAACATTCCTTCGGCAAGGCCATCATCGAAGGATACCGTTTCGAACCCGGAGCCAACAGCGCCAGCTGGGCCATCGACAAGTCGGCCACGGGCAAGGATCGCTATCGGGTCAAGCTGAGCCGGGGAGAGGCCCAAACGGATCTGATCATGTTCGGGTGCACCCAGACCACCCTGTTTCAGCTCCAGGATGCGCGCAGCCTGAACCCCCTGACCCGCATCAACATCATCGACGCGCGGACCGAGACCGACCCGCTGCGGCATTGGTTCAGCCGTATCGACACCAGGCAATCCAGCCTGTGCAGCATTTTTCTGGAACCGGACACCCCCTTCAAGGTGACCCTGTCCGACACCGTCCTGCAAAGAAAGCTGCTCCTGCTGGGCAACAGCGCCCAGGACATGCTCGGCACCGGCTTTCCGGCCTCCGCCACCCCTGCCATTTGGAACACCTCCCTGCAGGCGGCCCAGGACATGATGCATCTGGTCACGCCGCGCGTGGAAATCCTGGAGAGCCATTCCATCGTCAACCAGCGCATCCGACTCCTGCTGCAGCGCGGTCAGGACCACCTGCGCCAGTCCCTGCAAGCCCGCGACGCGTTGAACCACAGCGCGGCGGACCAGCATGCCAGGGCGTGTCTGTCCGTCATCGCCCGAGTCTACAACGACGTCGAACAGACCCAACGGGACGTGCTCGGAGGCGTGCTCTTCTACATCGCCCTCTTTGTGCCCTTCGCCTACTGCCTGGAGCGGCTTCTTTTCGCCCATGTCTCCATCCACAAGCGCATCGTGTCCTTTCTGGGCCTTCTGGGCGTGGTCATCGCCATCATCTATTCCGTGCATCCGGCCTTTCAGCTGACCTACAGCCCGCTGGTCGTGGTGCTGGCCTTCTTCATCCTCGGCTTGTCCGTGCTCGTGTCGCTCATCCTCTTCACGCGTTTTGAACAGGAAATGAAGACCCTGCAGCGCCGGGCCCACATTGCCCAGGATACGGGCATCTCCATGTGTGGCGCCTTCGTGGCCGCCTTCTCCATCGGCGTGACCAACCTGCGCCGGCGCAAGGTGCGCACGGCCCTGACCTGCGCCACCCTGATCATCCTGACCTACACCCTGCTCAATTTCACCGCCGTGCGGCACTCCCTGGATCAGGGCGCGATCCGCTACAAGGCGCAGGCCCCCTACCAGGGCCTGATGCTCAAAGCCCTGGAATGGAAATCACTGCCCTCGGAATTGAGCGCGGAGGTTCACTCCTCCCTGCCCGATGCGCGGCTCTTCACCCGCCGGGTGTGGTGGGAAACCCAGGACAGGACGAGGCCCCCGGCCATCGCCGTCACTTTTGGCAACAGGGGAGCCGTGGCCACGGGCCTGGTGGGTCTGGACCCCGAGGAGGCGCAGCTGACCGGGAGTGGACGCGTCCTGACGGCCGGCTCCTGGCTCGACAATACGTCCCATCAGGTGCTGCTGCCCGAAAACATGGCCAGGGAGCTCGGCATAACGTCCCTGGACGCGCGGCCCACGGTGCTCATCTGGGGCATCCCCTTCACCGTGCGGGGAATCTTCGAGGGCAAGTCGCATGACACGGCCCTGGATCTGGACGGGGAACCCCTCACGCCCGTGGTCTATCCCAACGAAACGTCCTCGGAGCTGAGTGAAGCCGAAGCCCAGGCCGCGGAGTCGGGTCAGGACATCTCAAGCATGTCCAGCCGCTACCAGCACATCGGAGGCGAGCAGACCATCATCATCCCGGCGTCCACCCTGCTCCAGCTGGGCGGGACCCTGAAAAGCCTGGCCCTGGTCCCCGGACCCGACCTGCGGCACGAGAACCTTTCGGCCCAGCTGGCCGACCGCTATCAGCTGCTCCTTTTCCACGGCAGCGGCGATACCACCTGGCTGCACTATTCGGCCAGCGCCCTGTCCTACAGCGGCATGGGCAACGTGCTCATCCCCTCGGTCATCGCCATCCTCATCGTCCTGAACACCATGGTCGGCAGCGTGGTCGAACGAAAACGCGAGATCGCGGTCTACACCTCCGTGGGCCTGGCCCCGCCGCACGTATCGTCCTTGTTCATCGCCGAGGCTCTGGCCTTCGGAGTCATCAGCGCGGTGACGGGGTATCTGGCCGCCCAGGTCGCCGCGCATTTCCTGGCCGGCACAGCCCTTTGGGCCGGGATGACCGCCAACTATTCCTCCCTGGCCGGGGTGGGAGCGATGTTCACCGTCATGGTCGTGGTCCTCCTGTCGGTGATCTATCCGTCACGGGTCGCCGCGCACATTGCCATCCCGGACGTGACCCGGACCTGGAGCCTGCCCAAACCCGAGGGGTCGACCATGGTGGTCACCCTGCCCTTCCTGGTCAAACTCCATGAGCAGGAATGCGCCGGAGGTTTTCTGGCGGACTATTATGTGGCCCACGCGGACATTTCCCACGGCCTCTTCTCCACCGACGAACTGGACGTGGAGTATGCCTGCCCCCTTGATGCGCCAAGCGCGGACCACCCGGACTGCTTCAACATCGCCTTCCGGGCCTGGCTCGCCCCCTTCGACTTCGGCATCCGGCAGCGCGTCAGCATCATTTCCTGCCCCTCGCCGGACTATCCGGGATTTCTGGAAATGCGCATCACCCTGACCAGGGAAGCGGGAGAGAAAAACGCATGGCTGCGCCTGTGCCGATCCTTCCTGAACGACCTGCGCAAACAGCTGCTCATCTGGCGCTCCCTGGATGCGACGGAAAAGGACCGCTTCGAGCAAAGTATGCACGCACGGATGAACGCAAAACTGGGAGCCCGGACATGATGCACACGATTCGCCCCAGAGCCCTGCTGTGCGGCATGATTATCGGTCTGGCCATCTGCGCCGCGACCCCCTTCGCCAACAGTTACCTGCGGACAACGCCCCTGGCCGGCGGACATTTCCCCCTGGCCGCCTTCTTTGTCTTTTTCGTCTCCGCCGTGCTTCTGGCCCTGCTGGCCAAGCTTTCCCGCCGGGCCCCTCTTTTGAGCGGGATGGAGTTGCTCACGGCCTGGGCCCTCATGGTCGTGGTCTCGGGCATCGGCTT